>JAYWDL010000146.1:0-6270 GCA_043779865.1 Polaromonas sp. | reverse complement strand
GGTTTTTTTGAGTTTGGGCAAATCGTCAAACTCATAGGCTTTGCCGTCCACCCGAAAGCGCACGTAGCCTTGCGCCTGCATTTCAGCAAAGACGTTCTCGAACTCGCCTTTGCGGTCGCGTGCCACCGGCGCCAGAATCATCAGTTTGGTGTCCTCCGGCAAGGCCAGCACGGCATCGACCATTTCGCTGACGCTTTGCGCCTGCAGCGGCAAATCGTGTTCCGGGCAAAACGGTGTACCGGCGCGGGCAAACAGCAGACGCAGGTAGTCGTGAATTTCAGTCACGGTGCCGACAGTCGAACGCGGGTTGTGGCTGGTGGCTTTCTGCTCAATGGAAATCGCCGGCAACAAGCCTTCGATCATGTCGACATCAGGCTTGTCCATCAGCTGCAAAAACTGCCGTGCGTATGTGCTTAGGCTTTCGACGTAACGGCGCTGGCCCTCGGCATACAGGGTGTCAAAGGCCAGTGACGACTTGCCCGAGCCGCTCAGGCCGGTGATGACCACCAGCTGGTTGCGCGGAATATCGAGGTCGATGTTCTTGAGATTGTGGGTGCGCGCGCCGCGAATACTGATGGCCTGGGCGCCCCAGCCCCTTGGCTGGACCTGCACCGTACAGGATTCGGACACTGCGTGCGCGCTTGAATGATCGGTGGTCGGCAGGGGAGTCAAGGGTTTGCTGTCGTTGGAAAAGTTCACAGGTATGCAGCGCCGGAAAAACTTTCCATCATAGACCTGCGACGCGACGCGAACAGGCTGGCCGCCCTGTATCAAGCACAATACAAGGCCATGCACCCGCCGGTGCGGGACGGCCTGCGTGCTTTGTCCAGGCAACTTTCAGGTCCACTGAACACAGCTATTTTTGCTGTATTTTCATTTTTGAGACTCTTTCACCGTGTCTTCTGCTTCTTTTCCGATGACCGCCACCGAGCGGCGCGCCAGCCTGTCGCTGGCCTCGATTTTTGCCCTGCGCATGCTGGGCCTGTTTCTGGTGCTGCCGGTGTTTGCGCTGGAGGCGGCCCGCTACCCGGGCGGTGATGATCCGGCCCGCGTCGGTTTGGCCATGGGCATTTACGGGCTGACGCAAGGGTTTTTGCAAATCCCCTTTGGCCTGGCGTCAGACTGGTGGGGCCGCAAGCCGGTGATTATTGCGGGCCTGATCATGTTCGCGCTGGGCAGCTTTGTCTCGGCCTGGGCGCCTGACCTGCACTGGCTGATTATTGGCCGGGCGGTGCAGGGCGCCGGCGCCATTTCCGCCGCCGTCACCGCGCTGCTGGCCGACACCACCCGCGACGAAGTCCGCACCAAGGCGATGGCGCTGGTCGGCGGCAGCATTGCGCTGATGTTTGCGCTCTCGCTGGTGGTGGCGCCCTGGCTGGCCGGCTACATCGGGCTGCACGGTCTGTTTACGCTGACGGGCTCGCTGGCGCTGGCGGGCATTGCCATCGTGCTGTGGTGGGTGCCGGCCGAGCCGCTGATCCACACCAGTCCGGCGCGCGGCAGCGTGCTGGAGGTATTGAAAGACCCGGCGCTGCTGCGGCTGGATTTTGGCGTGTTTGTGCTGCATGCCGTGCAGTTGGCGATGTGGGTGGCGCTGCCGGCGCTGCTGGTCGCTGCGGGGCTGGAACAAACGCGGCACTGGCAGGTTTATCTGCCGGCCGTGCTGGCGTCGTTTGTGGTGATGGGCATGACGCTTTTTCCGCTCGAAAAGCGCGGCTACCTGCGCGCCGTGTTCCTCGGCGCCGTGGGCCTGATTTTTCTGGTCCAGGCGGGGCTGCTGTGGACCGTGTCTTCTGCGGCCTCGGCAGCGCCCAGCCTGGGCTGGCTGGGCGCGCTGCTGGTGCTGTTTTTCTGCGGCTTCAATGTGCTCGAAGCGAGCCAGCCCAGCCTGGCTTCGCGGGTGGCGCCGCCGCATGCGCGCGGCGCGGCCCTGGGGGTGTACAACACCTTGCAGTCGCTGGGGTTCTTTGCCGGCGGCGCGATCGGCGGCTGGATCACCAAACTGCACGGCCCCCAGGGGCTTTTCCTGGTCTGCGGCGGCCTGATGCTGCTGTGGCTGGCGGTCGCCTGGCCGATGAAGGCGCCGGTTCGTGCTGTGCGCGGGGCTGTTTCAAACGCTGACCCGCAAGGCCGGCCGGCCAGTTAAACTCTCGGATTCGCTTTGGGGGATCAGCCCCGAAGACCTGTTCAGGAGAAAACGTCATGGCATCCGTCAACAAAGTCATCATCGTCGGCAATTTGGGCAAAGACCCTGAAATGCGCAGCTTTCCCAGTGGCGACCAGGTCGCCAATGTCACCATTGCCACCACCGACAAGTGGAAGGACAAGCAGTCCGGCGAAATGAAAGAGGCCACCGAATGGCATCGCGTGGTGTTTAACGGCCGGCTGGCTGAAATCGTCGGCCAGTACCTGCGCAAGGGCTCGCAGGTGTACGTCGAAGGCAGTCTGCGCACGCGCAAGTGGACCGACCAGAGCGGTGTTGAAAAATACACGACCGAGATTCGCGCCGACCAGATGCAGATGCTGGGCAGCCGCCAGGGCATGGGCGGCCCAGGTGCCGGTCATGATGACGGCGGCGCTTATGAAGCGCCGCGCCAGTCTTCCGCACCCCCAGCTCGCGCACCTGCTGCCGCGCCACGACAGGCGCCCGCACCGTCCAAGGCATCCAGCGGTTTTGACGACATGGATGACGATATTCCGTTTTAAAGCGGCGAGTCCAGCGCTTGAATGTTGGCAAAAAGCCCGCACCCAGCGGGCTTTTTCAATCCATGGGTGCTATCAATTAAATAGCTCAATACGCCCGTACAGTATGCGAAAAATACCGATTTCCTTCTAAAAAACGATGAGGAACCTTCCGGCAACAACAGGTGACGAACCAGCGCAGGCTGCGGTACTCAGGGTTACGATGACCAGGATGACCCAGGGCGTCAAACCGACATCTGCAACACGTTCCAAAAAGCAACTCAATGATGAAGATTCTTCCGCTTTTCCACCTCCTTTCATGCGCGGCTTTATTGACTGCCGGCTTGTTCGCCGTGACGTCGGCGCGGGCGATCGGCGACCTGGAGCCCCTGACGAATATCCTGTCTGTGCCGGGCAGTGCCGGGCTGGGCATGGTCGCACGTGTTGAGCGCTCGCCCTATCTGGACGGTGGCAACCGCTACGACCTGCTGCCGCTATACCTCTATGAAGGCGAGCGGTTTTTTCTGCATGCCAACCGGGGCGGCGTCAAGCTGCTGAAGGACGACACGCAACGGGTGGACCTGTTTGTCGAGCAGCGGCTGGAGGGCTTTCCGTCCGACCGTCTGCCCGCCGGTCTGGCCGGCATGGCGACGCGCGATTCGGGAATTGACCTGGGCCTGTCGTGGCGCTACCGCCAGCCCTGGGGAACCGTGCAGGCCGAGTTGCTGCACGATGTGGGCGGCTTCTCGAAAGGCAGCGAGTTTCGCCTGGGTTACACCTATGACTGGCGCTCCGGCCCCTGGATGCTGCGGCCCAGCCTGAGCCTGGCGCTGCGCGATGCGCGGCTCAACAACTATTACTACGGCGTGCAGGCCGGTGAAGCCAGGCCCGGCCGCGCGGCCTATGCGCCGGGCGCGGGCCTCAACACCTCGCTCGGCCTGTACGGCTCCTACGATCTGACGCAGCGCTGGCGCCTGCTGGCCGGCGTGTCGGCCACCGTTCTCGACAGCAAGCTCAAGGACAGTCCCATCGTGCAAAAGCGCGTGCTGCCCGGCGTCTATGTGGGCGCGGTCTATGACTTCGGCGGCCATGAGAGGGAATGGGCGCGGGACAGCTCGCCCACCTGGTTCAAGCTGCTCTACGGCAAGGCCACCGACGACGGCTGCCACCTGATCAAGGTCCTCACGGCGCAATGCCTTTCGACGGCCACGGTCAACCCGACCAGCATTTCCGCGATTCAGGTCGGCAAACCCTTTCTTCAGAATGTGAACGGCTGGCCGCTCGATTTTGTCGGCTATGCGGGCCTGACGAGTCACAATGACCGGGGATTGCAGGCCAACGGCTTGCAGCTCGACCTGTTCATGAAAGCTTTTTATTCCGGTTTTCCCTGGAGCGAGCGGGTCAAAACCCGCCTCGGGATGGGGGTGGGCGTTTCGCTGGCCCAGCGGGTTCCCTATATTGAGGCGAGCAGCCAGGCCGCCAGCGGCAAGCCGGCTTCGCGCATGTTGCTATACCTGGACCCGACGATTGACGTGAGCCTGGGCGACTTGCTGGGTTCCCGGGCGCTGAAAGAAACCTACATCGGCTTTGGTGTCTCGCACCGCTCGGGTATTTTTGGCGCATCACGCCTGCTGGGCAATGTCAACGGCGGCTCCAATTACATCTACACCTATGTGGAGACGGCGCTCTAATGCGCTGAAAGGGGTGATTTTTGCTGCTTTATTGATAGCATATTACGCCCGTACTGATTGCGCTGGCACCTGATTCGGCTTTGAATCAGACGACCCGGTGAGATTCAGGCTACGACAAGCTTGCCGCCGGTCTGGTTCTGCACATTGCTGCTGGCAATCACGCCGCCGCCCAGGCAGATTTCGCCTTGGTACAGCACCGCCGACTGGCCGGGCGTCACGGCCCACTGGGCTTCAGAAAATACCAGGTCGCACTCGCTGGCCGTGGCACTCCGCATCTCGCAGGCCGCGTCAAGCTGGCGGTAACGGGTCTTGGCGGCCATCGCGCCTGATGTTGGCGCAGTGCCGGCCACCCAGCTGCAGTCCTGCGCATTGAGGGTGGTGGACTGCAGCCACGGGTGATCGTGGCCCTGCACCACCCACAAGGTGTTGGTGTCGAGATCCTTGCGGGCGACGAACCAGGGCTCATGCTCGCCCACGCCGCGCTGGCCGCGTGCCTGGGCGGCCTTGAGGTCTGCACCCCTGGCTTTCACGCCGCCAATCCCAAGCCCCTGGCGCTGGCCCAGCGTGTAAAAGCTCAGGCCGATATGCTCGCCCAGCACACGGCCCCTGTCGTTCCTGATCGGGCCGGGCGCCTTCGCGATGTAGCGGTTCAAAAATTCGCGGAAGGGCCGCTCGCCAATGAAGCAGATGCCGGTCGAGTCCTTTTTCCTGGCGTTGGGCAGGCCGATCTCGTCGGCAATGCGCCGTACTTCGGTCTTGTGCAACTCGCCGACCGGGAACAGGGTTTTGGCCAGCTGTGCCTGGTTCAGCCGGTGCAGAAAATAGCTCTGGTCCTTGGCCGGGTCCAGGCCTTTGAGCAGCTCGTGCAGGCCGCTCGCCTCATTTTTGCGCACGCGGGCATAGTGGCCGGTGGCGATGCAGTCAGCACCCAGGCGCATGGCATGGTCGAGGAACGCCTTGAACTTGATCTCGGCATTGCACAGCACATCGGGGTTGGGTGTGCGGCCGGCCTGGTACTCGCGCAGGAACTCTGCGAACACGCGGTCCTTGTAGTCGGCCGCGAAGTTGACGTGCTCGATCTGGATGCCGAGCACATCGGCCACCGCCGCCGCGTCGACGAAGTCGATGTTCGACGAGCAGTACTCGCTGTCGTCATCGTCTTCCCAGTTTTTCATGAAGACGCCGACCACCTCGTGGCCCTGCTGTTTCAGCAGGTGCGCGGTGACGGCAGAATCGACACCGCCCGACAGTCCGACGACGACACGCTGGGGTTTCATTGCTGCAATTTTAGGTGGGCGCATGTTGTGTGGCCGGTGGCCGCGATGTCACCCCGGCGACGTGTACGGGCTTCGAGTCCGCCATAAGATGGCAGCGCCGGTCGAAAGATCGGCACACGTCTTCAGGGCGGGGTGAAATTCCCCACCGGCGGTATGTGGCGCAAGCCACGAGCCCGCGAGCGCTCTTCGCCTCCCGGCGAAGAGGTCAGCAGATTCGGTGAAATGCCGACGCCGACGGTCCGCGCCATCAGTGAGCGAATGAGTTCGCTCGCTGCAACGCCACAGTCCGGATGAAAGAAGATGTGCCGATGCAGTTCGTCCGCGCCGTCCTCCGGCGTGGCCGGATCGTGTTTGCGCGCCCTGAAACGCTTTTCGCCAACCCCGCTCTTCACCGAGCATTTTGCGAGGACGTTTCAACCATGTCTCAACCTGCCTGTCTCACTCGCCCCATGCCGCCTCGATTGAGGATCGCGCTGGACGCCATTCGCCACGGCCGCGCCGTGGTGCTGCTCGACGACGACGACCGCGAGAACGAGGCCGACCTCATCGTCGCGGCCGACCGCATCACGGTGCCGATGATGGCCACGCTGATTCGCGAGTGCTCCGGCATCGTCTGCCTG
>JAYWDL010000145.1:0-6307 GCA_043779865.1 Polaromonas sp. | reverse complement strand
GGGCGCAGCGCAATGATTTTCGGCATCAATGGATTTTTTTGTGGGGGGAATTCATTAACCGCCAATTTCAGTAAAAGCTTGACCTCTTTTACTTAACTCCACGACAAATGTTTTTGCCTGCTGCAAAGGAATTGGCTCGGGTCCGATCTCCGGAAAAGTGAAGTCCTGGCGAGCCATCAGTTCAATTTGATTAAAGCATCACCTGGCCGTCAATGCAGGTCACCGATTCGCCGCCGACCCAGACCTGGCCTTGTGCATCGCGCTCGATGTAAACCTGCCCGGCTCGGCCAAGGCACACCCCTTGTGATGCCACATAGCGCTCAGGGGCATGACCTTCGGCGATCAGCCACTGGGCCAGGCTGGCATTGAGGCTGCCAGTCACGGGATCTTCGCTGATGCCGATGGATGCCGCGAAGGCGCGCACTTCCAGATCGGGTGCGGGAGCAAGTTCTTCCTTGTTTCCCGAGTCAAAGGCGCGTGCTTCGCGATTGGCCCGGGAGATCAGCGCAGGTGCTTGCTCTGGCGCATAGAGGGCCGCAACGCCGACTTTAACGTCCAGCTTTGCAAGTGCCAGGTGGTTGGGTGCAAGTTGCAAAACGGTGTCAAGGCTGTCCAGCAGCAACGCCAGCCAAACCGGCCCGTTGTCCAGCAGTTGCGACGCCAGAATTTGCGACGGCTTTACCCCCACGGCTGCGACAACCTGAGCCAGCCATGCCGGATCGGCTGCAGAGCATTTGAGGGGCGGCGCGGCAAATGCCAGGCGCTGGCCTCCAGTGCCGGGCGGCTCGCGGCGAATTCTGACCAGGCCCATCTCGCACTCCTGCACGATGAAGTTCTTGCCCTTGGGCTGACCGCCGGCCTGCAACCAGCTGTGGCAGCTGCCCAGCGTCGGGTGGCCGGCAAAGGGCAGTTCGCCACCGGGCGTGAAGATACGCACCCGGTAGTCGGCTGACGGATCAGTGGGCGGCAGCAGAAACGTGGTTTCCGACAGATTCGTCCAGCGCGCAAAGCGCTGCATGGCGGCATGGTCCAGCCCGCTACCGTCCAGCACCACGGCCAGCGGGTTGCCGAAATAGGGCGTTGCGGTGAACACGTCAACCTGCTTGAAGTGACGGCTTTTCATGGTGTGTGGGTCCATCACTCAAATAATTTCAGGACAGCGCCATGTCCAGCACGCCGTTGCTGGCTTGCCGGGCGCAAAGGCTTTCGTACCAGCGGTTGATGTTGGGGCGGTTCAGGCGCGACTGCGGCAAACCGAACCAGCGGTGCACTTCGCAGGCCAGCGGAATATCGGCCATGGTGAAACGCTTGCCGACCATGAACTCGTGCTGCGCCAGGTGGCTATCGAGCTTGCCCATCAACGACTCGACTGCAGCGTTGGACTCGGCAAGCAGCTGCGCATTTCGCTGCTCGGGCGGTGTTCGTATCAGCTGCCAGAAGCCGGGCCGGCTGGCCGGGTTCCACGTGGTTTGCTGCCAGTCCATCCAGCGTTCGGCATCAAAACGCTGACGCAATTCGGTGGGGTACATGCGGGCAGGGGAATGTTTGGCGCAGAGGTAACGCACAATCACGTTGGATTCCCACAAAACGAAGTCGTCGTCTTCAATCACGGGCACCATGGCATTGGGATTCATCTGCACATACCGGGGCGTCGTGACCACGCCAAATACGCCGCCGGCCTCGGTGCGCTGAAAGTCCAGCCCAAGCTCCTGCGCCGTCCAGACTACCTTTTTTACATTGATTGAGCTCATTCGCCCCCAGATCTTGAGCATATTAGTTAACCCCAACGCTGTTTGCTTCGTGTACGGCGCTGTCCGCTGCACGCACATCGGGGGCTGCACTTGCCTTTGACGGTCTGCTTTGCCGAATCGCATCAGCCAATGCGGCAATGCCGATGTTGATCTGTTGGGCGCTGGAGGTCACAAATGACAGGCGCAGCGTGCGGGCATCGGCCTTGTCAGCATAAAACGCCCAGCCGGGAACAAAGGCCACATTGCGCTCGACCGCCCTGGGCAGCAGGTCAATCGCGTTCATGCCTTCGGGTAGACGCACCCACAAGAACATGCCGCCCGCCGGGGTGTTCCATTCCACGCCTTCAGGCATGTCGCGTGCCATCGCTGCCAGCATGGCATCGCGTTGCGACTTGTACAGCGCACGGATCGTGGGCACGTGACGGTCAAGGAAACCGTCCTTCATCACTTCGGCCACCAAACGCTGGTTAAAGCCGGGGCTGTGCAAATCGGCGGCCTGCTTGGCCTGCAGAAGTTTGGGGAAAATGGAGCTGGGCGCCACCATGAAACCCAGCCGCAGCCCGGGCGCCAGCACCTTGGAAAACGAGCCCAGATAAACGCAGCCCTCGGGATTGCGCGCGGTCAGCGGCAGCGGTGGCGGCGTGTCAAACCACAGGTCGCCATAGGGGTTGTCTTCAACCAGGGGCAGGCCCAGGCGGGCGGCCTCAAGGCTCAGCGCGGCGCGGCGCGCTTCGCTCATGGTGCGGCCGGTCGGATTCTGGAAATTGGGCAGCACGTAAAAGAAACGCGCGCCAGCGGCCTTGCGGCCCAGATCGGAAATATCAACGCCTTCGTCATCACTGTCCACGCTGACGACAGCTGGCTCCATAGGCGCAAAGGCCTGCAGCGCGCCCAGGTAGGTCGGCGTTTCCACCAGCACACTGCTGCCCGGGTCAATCAGCACCTTGGCGATCAGGTCCAGCCCCTGCTGCGAGCCGGTGGTAATCAAGACCTGGGCCGGGTCCACCTTCCAGGGCAGCATCGCCGCCACCATGCCCCTCAGCGTGGCAAAGCCTTCACTTGCCGCATATTGCAGCGCCGCATGGCCGTCTTCACGCAGCACTTTTTCGCACGCCGCAGCAAAGGCGCTGACCGGAAAAGTTTTGGGCGAGGGCAGGCCGCCGGCAAAGCTGATGATGCCGGGCTTTTCGGTGACTTTCAGGATCTCGCGGATCACCGAGGGATTCATTTTTTTGGCGCGTTGCGCTTGTGTCCATTCCATGTTTGTCTCTTTTTTTCATTACGGGTTGCTAACATAACCCAAACCACACAACCTCAATTCTCTGACGGCAACTTTCCCGGAGGTTGAGCATTCACCGGCATTTTCTTCCCGATAAACACCGTGGCAATCACGGCCAGGCCAAAGCCCACCGTCACTGCATCCAGGCGCTCGCCCAGCAGTGGCACCGCAAACAGCATCGACAAAAACGGCTGCACCAGTTGCACCTGGCTGACCCGCACCGTGCCGCCCAGCGCCAGGCCACGGTACCAGGCAAAAAAGCCCAGCCACATCGAAAACACCGCTACATAGGCAAAGCCCCACCATGTCGCAGCCTTGAGCGGCACGGCAGGCCAGGCGGCAACCGCCAGCGGCAACGTCAGCGGCAGCGCCATAACCAGCGCCCAGCAAATCACATGCTCGGCGCGCAGGTGCCGCGACAGCCGCGCGCCGTAGCCGTAACCCACCGCGGCGCACAGCATGGCGGCCAGCAGCAGCGCGTCGGCAAACTGGATCGACAGGCCGCCGCCCGGGGCGCCCGAACGCAGCATGGCAAACGCCACCACCAGCGCGCTACCCGCGCCCGCGCACAGCCAGAACCCCGCAGACGGCCGCTGGCGATGCAGCAGGGCGCCGACGGCGGCGGTGGCCAGCGGCAGCACACCGACGATCACACTGGCATGCACGGCTTGCACATAGCGCATGGCAACCGACGTGAACAGCGGAAAGCCCAGCACCACGCCGATTGCGGTGATGGCCAGCGGCCACCAGTCCTGACGCCGGGGTAAGGGCGCGCGGGTGGCGAGCAGAAACAGGGCTGAAAGCGCAGCCGCCACCACGGCCCGGCCCATTGCAATGAAGACGCCCGACATTTGCGGTGCTTCGGGCGAGCCCACCGCCAGACGCGTTGCTGGCAGCGTGACGGCAAAAATCACGGTGCCCAGCAGGCCAAGCCACAGGCCCTTGGTGATGTCAGCCTGGCTGTGCGTCATATAAAGAGCAGCCAGGCAGCCGTGACCACCAGCACTGCCGCCATGACGCGGTTAAACCCCATCAGCCGGCGGCCCGTGCCAGCAGGTTCCGACAGCCACTCACGCAGCAGCGAGCCCATCAAGGCGTAGCTCAGGTTGCTTGCAAGGGCATAGGCCAGCATGACCGGCAGCACAATCGCCAGACGCAAAGCGACGTCGTTGCGCCCGGCAATCCAGCTGCTCACGATGGCCAGCGCCAGCATCCAGGCCTTGATATTGACAAACTGCAGTGCGGCGCCTTGCCAGAAGGTGACATTGAGGCGTGCCGCATCCGCTTCGCTGAGCTGGCGCGAGCGGGCAATTTTTGATGCCAGCCACAGCAGGTAGGCCACCCCGATGATCTTGATGGCCCAACTCAGCAGTGGCACGGCCAGCACCAGCGCGCCCAGGCCCAATGTACACAGCACCAGCAACGCGCCCCAGCCGACAGGTACGGCGCAGATGAAAGGCAGCGCGCGCTTCAGGCCATGATTGGCTGCCAGCGCCGTCGATAGCGTGGTGTTGGGCCCGGGCGTAAAACTCATCGCTGTGGCCAGGATGAGTAGTGCTGTGAATTCTTGCCAGTTCATGGCTGATAACTTTATAGTTCAAAGCAGCACACCACCAATACAGTCACGGGTACAAATTTTCAAACTGTATTGCTCACTTTGTCAGCACACCAAGCCCCGCATGGGGCTAACCAGGAGTCACGCCATGTTGATTAAAACCGCTTCGCAATCCCTTACGGAACAGCTTTGCGCACGCTTTGCCGAACGCATTCGCAGCCGTTTGCTGGCGCCGGGCGCGCGTCTGCCCTCGGTGCGGCTGTGTGCCGAACAGCAGGGCGTGAGTGTGTCCACGGTGGTGGCCGCTTACGACCAGTTGCAGGCCCAGGGGCTGGTGGTAGCGCAAAAGAATCGCGGGTTTTTTGTCCGTGATTCATCATCAAACAAGGCCTTGGCGCAAGTCGATAAAGCGCAAGCAGCTATTAAAAACATAGCAAATGCGCCAGTCGATGCCACTGCGCTGATTCGCGCCATGTTCCATCAGGTCAGTAGCAAGCCGCAGCCCGGCATGGGCGTGTTTCCGTCTGACTGGCTGGAAACCAGTTTTATGCCGGCGGCAGTCCGCAAATTCACCAGCGCCAGCGCCAGCGCATTGCGTGATTTGTCGCTTCACTACGGCGAACCTCTGGGCGACAGCGGCCTGCGCCGTGCGCTTTCGCAAAAGCTGGCTGCGCTCAATGTGCCTGCCGTGCCAGGGCAAATTATCACCACCGTGGGAGCGACCCATGCACTGGACATCATCAGCCGCACCCTGCTGCGCGCAGGCGATTGCGTGATGGTGGAGGAACCCGGCTGGGCGGTGGAGTTTGCCCGGCTCGATGCGCTGGGCATGCGTATCCTGCCGGTGCCGCGCCGCGCCGACGGGCCCGATCTACAAGTCATGGCGCAATACTGTGCGTTGCATAGCCCCAAGCTGTTTGTCAGTGTCAGCGTGTTCCACAACCCGACCGGATACTGTCTCACGCCGGGCAGTGCCCACCGCGTGCTGCAACTAGCGATGCAGCACAGTTTTTACATCGCCGAAGACGATACCTACAGCCATCTGGCGCCTGAACACGCTACGCGACTGTGCGCGCTCGATGGTTTGCAACGAACCATTTACGTCAGCGGATTTTCCAAAATTCTCGCGCCCGGCTGGCGTGTCGGCTTTATGGCCGCACCGCCCTATCTGGTCGAACGCCTGCTGGACACCAAGCTGCTCGCCACCCTGACCACGCCGGCGCTGCTGGAAAAAGCGCTCGCCTGGTGCATTGACCAGGGCCAACTGCGCCGCCATGCCGAACGCATTCGAACCCGGCTTGACCAGGCGCGTGCCCGCAGCGTCAAGCTTGCGCTGGCGCACGGCTGCACCTTTGCGGCAGAGCCGGCGGGTCTGTTTGGCTGGGTTGAAACCGGCGTAGATACCGATACGCTGGCGCAGCGCATGCTGGACGAGGACTACCTGATCGCTCCCGGCGCGCTGTTCCATGCGGTGCGGCGGCCCAGTACCTTGATGCGGATCAATTTCGCGACCACACAGGAGGCTGCGTTCTGGAAAGTGTTTGCATGCCTGCGGGACGGGATGAAGTAGTGATCAGCCTGCCCAGCATTAAATAAACGTGGTATCCGGATAAATGCGGCGATGCTAGGCTCTGTTGACGTAGCCAAGAAGTAGAATTCTGACCCTTTTGGTCAGCATGGACAAAAGCAAACTGAGCGATGAGGAATGGGGGAAACTGATTT
>JAYWDL010000144.1:0-6309 GCA_043779865.1 Polaromonas sp. | reverse complement strand
GGGAGGACGAAGAAGGCGGCAATGCCTGCGAGGGCCAGGCCTAGGGTTAGCAGGACGGTGGCGATGGGGCGGTTGATGAAGGGGCCGGACAGGTTCATTTGCTTGCTTCTGTCCTTGGCTTTGCTGAGGCTTGCTGGCCGGGAATCGCCCGGCGGCGACTCACTTTCTTTTGCTTCGCCAAAAGAAAGTAAGCAAAGAAAAGGCGACCCGCAGTCTGGGTCCCTGCGCTTCGCTTCGGGCGACCTGTGCTGCCCGAGAAAAACGGGGGTCCGCGCAAACTCGCTTCGCTCAAACAGCGCGCGGCCCTGATCCGGCTTTCCTCGCCCAGCACAGGCCCAGCCAGAACGGGACTTGCGGGGGCGGATTCGAATTCTGGTTCGGATGCGGGAATCGGTGCTTGTGCATCAAAATTGCCTCTAGAGCAGGCAGCACCTGCGCAATCAACTATCGAATTAATAGCATTAATGGCTGTAAGCTGGGCGCGGTGGCTGTTTGGCTGTTTTGACTTTATCCCCGCCAGTCCCGTTCTGTCTGGGCCTGTGATGCCCCAGAAAAACGGGATCAGGGCGGCGCGCTGTTTGAGCGTAACGAAGTGAAGCGAGTTTGCGCCGACCCCCGTTTTTCTGGGGCAGCGCAGGTTGCCCGAAGCGAAGCGAAGGGACCCGGACAGCCGGGTCGCCTTTCTTTTGCTTACTTTTCTTTGGCGAAGCAAAGAAAAGTGAGTAGCCGCCGGGCTACCCCCGGCCAGCCAGCCCACGCAGAGAAAACCGCTATTAATTAAATAGCTGGATGCGCAAGTGGGACAAGCGCAAGAGCCATAAAAAGCATAAAAATCAGACAACCGAAGCATCAACCCGCTCCTTGCGCCCAACCCGCCGCCCCAGCCGGTCAAACGCCAAGTAAATCACCGGTGTTGTAAACAGCGTCAGCACCTGGCTCACAATCAGCCCGCCAAAAATCGCCAAGCCCAAGGGGCGGCGCAATTCGGCCCCTTCGCCCCAGCCCAGCATCAGCGGCACAGCAGCAAACAGCGCCGCCAGCGTCGTCATCAGAATCGGCCGGAACCGCAGCAGCGCCGCCTGGTGAATCGCCTCCTGCGGCGACTTGCCCTGGTTGCGTTCGGCATCAATCGCAAAGTCGATCATCATGATGGCGTTCTTTTTCACAATGCCGATCAAGAGGATGATGCCGATGATGCCGATCACGCCCAGATCCGAGCCGCTGATCATCAGCGCCAGCAGCGCGCCAACACCCGCAGACGGCAGCGTCGAGAGAATCGTCATTGGATGCACATAGCTTTCGTACAGCACACCCAGCACGATATAAACGCAGACCACCGCTGCCAGAATCAGCCACAGCTGGTTGGCCAGCGACGCCTGGTAAGCGCCGGCCGCGCCAAGAAAGGTCAGGGTCAGGCTGGCCGGCATGGCGATGTCCCTGGCCGCCTGCTTGATCTCATCGACCGCCTTGCCCAGCGACACGCTTGGTGCCGTGTCAAAGCCCAGCGTGGTGGCCGGATACTGGGCGACGTGGGTGATTTGCAGCGGTGCCGGCTGCTCGGTGATGGTGGCAATCGACGACAGCGGCGTGGTGGTGCCTGCACCGGTTTTCAGCGGCAGGTTGCCCAGGGAAGCCGGCGTTGCCAGCGAATCGGGCAGGGCTTCGAGAATCACGCGGTACTGGTTGGTCTCGGTAAAAATCGTCGAGACAATGCGCTGGCCAAACGCGCTGTACAGCGCATCGTCGATTGACGAGGTGGTGATGGCCAGGCGCGAGGCGGTGTCGCGGTCTACCGTGATGTAGGCCGCCGTTCCCTTGGCGTCGGCATCGGACGACACATGGCGCAGGCTGGTCAATTGCGCCATGCGCTCCGCCAGTTTCGTGGCCCATTGCACCACGACCTTATTGTCCGAGCCTTCCATCGACACGCGGAACTGCGTCGGGCCGGTTTCGGCGTCAATGGTCAAGTCCTGTGTGGGCTGCAGGTAGAGCGTGACGCCAGCAACCTTGCCCGCGCGTTCGCGCAGCCGGTCCATGGTTTCCTGCTGGCTGCCGGTGCGTTCGCGTTTGAGGTTGATCAGCATGCGGCCCGTGTGCAGCATGGTGTTGTTGGCCGCGTCGACGCCGATGAAGGAACTTAGCGTGTCCACATCCGGGTCTTCAAGCATGGCTCTAGCGGCGGCCTGCTGCAGCTCGGCCATGCGTGCATACGATACCGACTGAGCAGTTTCAACCCTGGCTTGCAGCTGGCCCGTGTCCTGCGTCGGAAAAAGCCCCTTGGGAATCAGCACATACAGCAGCACGGTGAGCAGCAGCGTCGCCAGCGCCACCAGCAGCGTAGCGCCCTGGCGCCTGAGCACCCAGCTAAGGGAGCGGTCGTAGTGAATAATGACGCCGTCAAAAAATTGCTGCAGCCGCGCGCCTGTCGGGCTGGTTTCGTTTTTGGACTCCGCCTTCAGCCAGCGGGCCGACATCATGGGAACCAAAGTCAGCGACACCACCGCCGAAATCAAAATTGTGATCGCTAGCGTGATGGCAAATTCGCGGAACAGCCGGCCCACCACGTCGCCCATGAACAGCAGCGGAATCAGCACCGCAATCAGCGACACCGTCAGCGAAATGATGGTGAAGCCGATTTGCTTCGCGCCCTTCAGCGCGGCCAGCATCGGCGTTTCGCCTTCCTCGATATAACGCGAGATGTTTTCGATCATCACGATGGCATCATCAACCACGAAGCCGGTGGCAATCGTCAGTGCCATCAGGCTGAGGTTGTTCAGGCTGTAGCCCAGCAGGTACATCGCGCCGCAGGTGCCAATAAGCGAAATCGGCACCGACAGGCTGGCAATGACGGTGGCGCGCAGGTTGTGCAAAAACGCGAAAATCACCAGCACCACCATCAGCACGGCCAGCAGCAATTCGATCTCTACATGCATGACCGAAGCGCGTATGCCCGTCGTCCGGTCGCTCAATACATCAACCCGCATGGAAGTTGGCAGGCCAGCCTGCAGTTCCGGCAGGCGCGCCTTGATGGCGTCCACCGTGGCAATCACGTTGGCGCCGGGCTGGCGCTGCACGTTCAGGATGATGGCCGGCACCAGGCGCCGTCCAGGCGTGCCCAGGCAGCTGTTTTCTTCAAACTGCGTTGCCTGCAAATCCTGCAAATCCTGCGAATCCTGCAAATGGGCCGGCGAACAGTCGATGCTGGCCCAGGCGCCGAGCTGGGTGTTTTCGGCGCTTTGCACCACCCTGGCCACATCGGACACGCGAACCGCCGCGCCGTTGCGGTAGGCAATGATGAGCTTGTTGTAGTCGCTGGCGGTCAGCAGCTGGTCGTTGGAATTGATGGAATACGAGCGCGTTGGTCCGTCAATGCTTCCTTTGGCACTGTTGGCGTTGGCGGCGGTGATGGCGGTGCGCAGCGCGTCGAGCGCCAGCCCGTAGGATGCCAGCGCCCGCGTATCAGCCTGGATGCGAACGGCAGGTCGCTGGCCGCCGCTGAGCGCTACCTGTCCGACGCCGCCCACCTGGCTGATCTTCAGCGCCAGCCGGGTGCTGACGATGTTCTGCACTTCCGTCAGCGCCAGCGTGTCGGAGGTAATGGCCAGCGTCAGCACAGGTGCGTCAGCCGGGTTGACCTTGGCATAGACTGGCGGTGCGGGCAGGTCGGCCGGCAGCAGCGAGCCGCCGGCGTTGATGGCTGCCTGCACTTCCTGCTCGGCCACATCCAGCGTGAGCCCCAAGCCAAACTGCAGCGTGATGATGGACGCGCCCGCCGCGCTGGTCGAGCTCATGCGGCTCAAGCCCGCCATCTGGCCGAGCTGGCGCTCCAGCGGCGCGGTCACGGTTTGCGCCATGACCTCGGGGCTGGCGCCGGGGTAGAGCGTCTGGACCTGGATCGTCGGGTAATCGACCTGCGGCAAGGCCGATAGCGGCAGGAACTTGAAGCCGACCAGGCCCGACAGCACGATCGCCACCATCAGCAGCGCGGTGGCGACCGGGCGCAGGATGAAAGGCCGCGAGGGACTCAGGGCGGCAGGGTCCCCGAAGGTGCCCGATGACGCGCCCGGTTCGCCTGCAGGTTCACGCTGGCTCATGAACCCTCGGCTTGCGAAGCGCGGCGACTGCGTTGCGGGCTGGAGGCTGCTGCTGCGGGCGCATCAGCCGCCACGATGGGCTGCGATGCCGCTGGTGACGGGGCAGAATCGGCTGATCCGGGCGGCGCAGCCCCAGCGCCTTGCGCGCCACCTGTGCGCGGCGCGCCCTCGGGGCGCACGCGTTTGCCGTTTGCGCCTGCGCGGCCAGGGCCGCCCGCGCCACCCGGCGAGTCGCCAGGCAGCACCACGCTGGCGCCGTCCTTGAGCCGGTCGGCGCCTTCGGTAATGACCTGTTCGCCCGCTTTCAGGCCGGAAGCAATCTGGATTTTGTCGGTCGTCGCCTGGCCGCGCTGCACTGGTCGCAGGCTGACCGTGCGTTCGGCGGCATTGAGCACATAGACAAAGTCGCCGTCATTGCCGTGGCGCAATGCCGTGACCGGCACCATCACGGCGTTTTCAATGGTCCTGAGCTGCAGCTGCACATTGACAAACTGGCTGGGGAAAAGGGCCAGCTGGCTGTTGGCAAAACGCGCCTTTGCCTTGACCGTGCCGGTCTGGATATCGACCTGGTTGTCCAGCGAGGCAAAGACGCCGGTATCCAGCGCGCTGGAGCGCGTCCGGTCGAGCGCGGTGACTTTCATCGCGGCGCCAGCGGCGGCCCGTTGCTGCAGCTCGCCCGCCTGGTCCTGCGGAACGGCAAACACCACGTCAATCGGGCTGATCTGCGTGATCAGGGCAATGCCGTTGGCGTCGCTGCTGCTCACCACATTACCCACATCGACGGTGCGCAAGCCGACGCGTCCGCTGATGGGCGCGACCACTCGGGCGTAACCCAGATTCAGGCGTGCGCTGCCTTCGTTGGCCTTGTCGATCACCACCGTGCCTTCGAGCTGCTTGACCAGCGCGGCCTGGGAATCGACATCCTGGCGCGCTATCGAGTCCTGCTCCAGCAGCGTCTTGAAGCGCTGCAGGGTGACGCGGGCGCTGGCCAGTTGCGCTTCATCGCGCTGGCGCTGGCCGCTGGCCTGCATCAGCGCCAAGTCGAACTGACGCGCGTCAATGGTCGCCAGCAAGTCGCCGGCGCGCACCATCTGGCCTTCCTTGAACAGCACTTTTTCCATCACGCCCGAGACCTGTGGCCGGACCTTCACGGTGGCTTGCGGCGTGACGGTGCCCAGGGCTTCCAGAATGACGGGAAAGCTGACGCGCTCGGCCGTTGCAATCCCGACGGTGGTGGCCGGTGCGCCGCGCCGTCCGCCTGCCGCGCCGGGTCCGGCAGCAGCGCTTGTTGGCGAAGCGGGATGCGTCAGGTGCCAGGCCAGCCAGCCCGTTCCGGCCAGCAGCAACACGGCCAGCAGGCCGCCAAGCAGGGTGGCGCGGCGGCTCAGGCGTTTACGGGGAATTGCATCCGGGCCAGTGTGCGGCGCTTCGGCTTTGGGGTCCATCATCTGTCCTTGGTGTCCACCCTGACGGTGTTATCGCGGCATTTTTGTTTGAGAGCCTGGGTCATCTGCATAGCCTGCATGATGCGGACAGGAATGGTTTTGCCAGCGCCCAATAATTATCACTGCAACACTCCGGGCTCAAATACAGGACTTGAAAGAGGCAGGTAAATGTCCAGTAAAGAGAGGATTGCGTCCTGGGGTCATTGGCAGGCCGCAATGCCGACGATCCCGGTTTTTAGGTGCTGCTATTTTTTTAATAGCTGACTGCGCTCATCCTGATTGCGCAGGAGCACTATTTCATGCATAAAGCGCAACTACTCAGCTTCCCAACCCCGCGCGCGGGCCAGGCGTTCGCGAAGAAACTACTACTTTTCGTTATGTAGTGAGGTTTCTATAATTTAGTTTCTTGTGAGCTTCACTGGAACCAAAAGTGAGCAGCCAAGCGCTGCGGCTGAGGCAGACTCGCCTGGCGCTGTTGAGACGAGAAGTCAGCTTTGTCCAAGTGCCCGGGACAGCTCCCGGGCTTCATGAACCAGCAAAGTACCGTAAGCATCGATCTGGGGCACTGTGCAGCCTGGCACCCGGTCCAAACACGGCAAGCGATCCAGCCACCTGGTCGCTGCCATTGAAAAATGGCGCAGCCACCGCCACCGCGCCCTGCAGCAATTCGTCCTTGCTGACCGCATAGCCACGCTCGCGGATTCGGGCCAGTTCTTTCTCATATCCCGCATCCGCCCCTGGGCTAGTCACGTGCTCGCCCATGAGATGTT
>JAYWDL010000143.1:0-6336 GCA_043779865.1 Polaromonas sp. | reverse complement strand
CACCAGTGCCACCATAAACAATACCGGGCGTGCGGCCGGTGATGCGGAGACGGCGGCTCGCACCCGTACCCTGCATTGCGCGCTCAAAAGCGACGAATTTCATAATCTTCTCCAAAAGAGGTGGACCGCGACCAGTTCACCCCGACATAAAAAGGCTGCTCAAGCACCTGATACTTCACAAAGTATCAGGGCTGTGCAGCCGGCTTTTTGTTTAGATCAGGACAGCTTGTTCCTGATCCAAAAACAAACTCATGACCGAATCCCCATTGGCGATACGCTGTATGGTTTCAGCCATCAGCGGCGCCACGGAGAGTTGGCGAATTTTTTTGCAATCCAGAGCGTTCGGGTTCAGTGGAATGGTATTGGTGATCACCACTTCATCAAGCGCGTCACCCTGGGCGATCCGTTCGATGGCCGGTCCCGAAAAAATCGGATGGGTGCAATAGGCATAAACTTTTTTGGCGCCGCGCTCTTTCAGCACTTCAGCGGCCTTGACCAGCGTGCCGGCCGTGTCGATCATGTCGTCCATGATGACGCAGTTGCGGCCTTCAATGTCGCCAATCACATGCATCACTTCGGACACATTCGCTTTCGGGCGACGTTTGTCAATGATGGCCATGTCGCAGCCGAGCTGCTTGGCCAGCGCGCGGGCTCGCACCACGCCGCCCACATCGGGCGAAACGACCATCAGGTCGGTGTAATTTTGCTGGCGCAAGTCGCCCAGCAGCACGGGAGACGCATAAATGTTGTCCACCGGAATGTCAAAGAAGCCCTGGATCTGGTCGGCATGCAGGTCCATCGTCAGGACACTCGTCACGCCCACGGCCTGCAGCATGTTGGCCACCACCTTGGCCGTGATCGGCACACGCGCCGAACGCGGGCGTCTATCCTGCCGGGCGTAACCAAAGTACGGAATCACAGCGGTAATCCGCTCGGCCGATGCGCGTTTGAGTGCGTCGACCATGACCAGCAGTTCCATCAGGTTGTCGTTGGTCGGCGCGCAGGTGGACTGCACCACAAACACATCACGCGTTCGCACGTTTTGCTGGATTTCGACGGTGACTTCACCATCTGAAAAGCGTCCCACCTGGGCAGCACCCAGTGAGATGCCAAGGTGCTGGGCAATTTCGGCGGCCATGCTCGGATTGGCATTGCCGGTAAAAATCATGAAGTCAGGATGGTGCGTTTGCATGTGGGGCCCAGCTGCGATCGGACTTGAAGGTGGGTGAAATATTTATCGAAGCAAAATACGCACACGAAACACGCTGCAACGGGGACTTGGCAGTGAGTGCCGTTGCAGGTGTTCCCAAAACACACAAACCCGCCACTGCGGGTCTGAAAGTCCCGCAGATACGCATCATGCGGGCCTTGGGTCAATGCAGATCCGCACCGGGCAGATCTGAAAATTTGGCAGGGGTGGAAGGAGTCGAACCTGCGAATGCCGGAATCAAAATCCGGTGCCTTAACCAACTTGGCGACACCCCTACACGGGACAATTGTTGTTGCCAACAACCAACCCATAAATCGTCACTTGAAAACTATTCTCAAGAGCGGGTTATTTTACCAACCCGCCAGAGGATGCATTTCCAGATTTTTGCACTTTCTGATTTTCCAGTCGCCAGGAGCAGCCCAAAGATCAGCGTCATGCAAAATTTGCGCAAAGACAGCACTTCCCGAGCCGGTCATTCGCCCTTGAAGTTGTTGCGATTCCAGCCAGTCAAGCGACTGGCCAATCTGTGGACACATCTTCTGGGCAACCGGCTGCAAGTCGTTATGGCCAAATCCGAAAACCGGACCATTTGCATATGCAGCAAAGCCTAGCATTGTAGCAGTCTCTGTATTGCGTTTGAGCCGCGGCGCGCTGAAAATATTCTGTGTTGAAACACCTACGGGCGTTTTGACCACGACAAAGCTGGCAGGCGGCAGGTCAAGCGGCGTGATTTTCTCGCCAATCCCTTCGACCCAGGCATGGCCGCCCGAGAGGAAAAAAGGCACGTCCGCCCCCAGCGACAGGGCAATAGCGCGCAGGTCTTGCGGCGGCAGGCGTATGCCCCACAGATGTTGCAGCGCCAGCAGGCAGCTCGCCGCATCGGAGGAGCCGCCTCCCATGCCGGCTTGCAACGGAATGCGTTTTTCCAGGCCGATATGAACACCCAGAGAGGTGCCGCAGGCCGCCTGTAATGCCCGGGCTGCGCGCACGACCAGGTCTTCGGCTGGCAGCGCTTCAGCCGGGCTTGCTTCTGCATGGTCAGGCACCTTCAAATCGGCGCGGCTGATCTGTCCGTCTGTGCGCAACTCGAAATGCAGCGTGTCGCACCAGTCGATCAGCATGAATACCGATTGCAACAAATGGTAGCCGTCCGGCCGGCGCCCGGTGATGTGCAAAAACAGGTTGAGCTTGGCCGGGGCAGGGACGTCGTACAGCGCCTTGAGCGGACGTGAAGAAATTACCGGACTTGTCACACTTGAGGCATTCGGGAGACGTGGGTCAGTTAGTCAGGCTTTGCTGATCAAGCACCACACGAAGATCAGCCTGTGGGGCGGGCTGCACTCTTTTGGCTGTAATCCGGCCTTCGCCTTGCCGCGACAGATCAGCAGACCAGCCGCTGACGCTGGCGCTGTCTCCCTGCAGCCAGGCAAACAGCGCGCTCAGCGGCACTGCTGCACCGGTGGCCTGCGCCATCAGGGCATCGACGGAGTCAAAGCGCTGGAGCTTCTGGTTACCCGAATCAAGCACCGCCTCGGAAGGCGACCAGCGCAAAACGCCAAGCACATTTCCCAAAGGGCTGATCAGCGTCAACTCGCCACGACCAGGCTTGCCCCTGAGTTCAAAACCGGCTGAAAAAAACTGTTCCGGCTCGCTTTGCACGTGCAGGCTGATGCGGCCCGTCCAGAACTCGTTTTTTGATTCTATTTGCGTCGTTCCGCTTGAAGGGTGGGCACAACCAGCTATTAAAATAGTAGCAAAAAGGCCTCCGTAAAGAAGCATCAAGCGCAGGCGAGCCAATAAAAACAAGGCCGTTCCCAGGTTACAGCTTTACCTGCAGACGTTTGAGCGTCTCAAGCAAGGCTTCATTGTCGGGACTGATCAGCTGGCCCTCTTTCCAGATCGCCATGGCGCGTTCACGCTGCCCCAGGCTCCAGAGCACTTCACCAAAATGGGCAGCAATTTCGGCGTCGGGTTTGGCTTTGTAGGCGGCCTCAAAAATCTGCAGCGCTTCGGTTTTGTTGCCCATGCGAAATTCAACCCAGCCCAGACTGTCCTTGATGAAGGGATCGGACGGTGCATACTCGACCGCTTTGCGGATCAAGTCTCGCGCTTCGGACAGGCGAATATTGCGATCGGCCAATGAATAACCGAGGGCGTTGTAGGCGTGATGGTAATCAGGCTTGAGCTGGATGATCTGGCGCAACAAGCGCTCCATTTCGTCCAGCGAACCCAGTTTTTCGGCCATCATGGACTGGTCATACAGCAATTCGGTGTCATCAGGCGTTTTTACCAGCGCCTGCGCAAGCACTTCATGGGCCTGGCGGTATTGCTTGAACTCGCGAAGCAGGCCGACTTCGGCATTAAGTTTGAGCTGGGCTTCTTCGGGCGTGCGTTCGGGCAACTGGCGGATCAGCCGGCGGCCTTCTTCCAGCTTGCCCTGGCTTGCCAAAATGGACGCTCGCCGGGTCTGGGCCTGAACCAGGTCCTCAGCGTTGTCAATTTTTTTCAGCCAGCTTTCTGCTGCAGCATAGTCCTTGCGCTTTTCGGCCACTTGCGACAACGACAGGTAGGCCTGGGCCAGGCCGCGGTTGCGATCAGCCTGAGGCGCTTGCAGCTGCGCCAGCGCAATGTAACGCTCAAGCGATGCCTGTGCCTGGGAAAGCTGGTTGTCTTGCAGCTGCAAGGAGCCCAGCACCAGCCAGCCTTCGGGCAACTCGGGCTTGTCGCGCGTCACTATCTGCAACTGGGCCGCCGCTTCGGCATAACGCTGCACGTCCAGCAATACACGGGCATAAGCCATGCGAATTTCAGGCAGGGCCTTGGGCTTGCCCTGCTGATCCTGGAGGTATTGCTGGACCAGCGCTTCTGCCTCGGGCAGTTTGGGGTCCATCAATTCCAGTGCCACCGCCGCCGGTCCTTCGGCACGGGCATCGGCTGTCTGGCCGCGTTTGGCGGCATCCAGTGCGCCAGCGTTGTCGCTTGCCGCCAGTCGCATGCGTGCTACCGTCGTCCAGGCGGCGCTGGCAGTTGCCGGATTCTTCAGGTAATCGCTTAATGCTGCTTCAACGATGCTGCCGGCCAGTTTTTTGTCACTAGCGCGGGCATAGGCTCGCGGAACTGCCTTGAGCACTGCCTCGCGCTCGGCATCGGGTGCTATTCTGAGTTCCGTCTTCAGCGGCTCCAGCGTGTCGGCGATGCGGTTCAACGCAATCAGGATTTGCAGCACATAGCGGTTGGCCTCGCGCGAGGCAGGCAGGTCCTGCTTCCAGGCGCGGGCTGCCTGCAGTGCAGCGTCGCCGGAGCGCGCCTGCAGTGCGATGTCGGTGGCCCGCTGGTAAAGCTGTGCATCACTGGTTTTTCGGGCAGCGTCCAGCATCAGCTCGAAGCCTGCGGCAGGCTCACCTTCCTGGGTCGTGATTTCGCCTACGAGCAACTGGTAAAACAAAGCGCTGTCGAGTAATGAAAACGGTGCCGATTCCTGCGCTGCCTTGGCCTCGGCAAGGCCGGAAGGCGCAGCAGGAACCACCGGTCCCGCCGGCGCGGCCTGTGCCATTACCAGCGGAACTGCAAGCCAAAGGCAGGCAAAAGCGAGGCCAAGTTTTTTCTTCATCAGGCCATGATAATTGAAGCTACCCTGCGGCGCTTTCCCTTTGCCATGCGCCTTGTTTTGCGTTCGTGCCCTTGTGCCGGTGTTCCTGCGCCCCATCTCTGTCTGAACTGTTTATGAGCCTATGCCAGAATTGCCCGAAGTAGAAGTGACCCGTCTGAGCTTTGCCAAGCGTATTGCGGCTGCCCGCATCGAGCGGGTAGCGATGGGAAAGCCCCTGCGCTGGCCGCTGGGATGTACGCCGCAGGAACTGCATGGCCAGCAGGTACTGGCCGTGCGGCGTCGGGGCAAATACCTGCTGCTTGACCTGAGCGGGGGCTTGTTACTGATGCATCTGGGCATGTCCGGCAGCGTCAGCTTTGGCGTGGACCTTCCTGCACCGGGCAAGCATGACCACTTTGACATGGTGACCAGCCTGGGCACCTTGCGCCTGCATGACCCGCGCCGCTTCGGGGCGGTGGTGTACGCCAGCAGCGAAACTGACGCGGTCGCGCAAAAGCTGCTGGGCCGTCTGGGGGTCGAACCGCTCAGCGCGGCGTTTGATGCCCTGGTGTTTCATCGAGCGCTCAAAGGCAGGAAAACGGCGATCAAGCAGGTTTTGCTGGGTGGTGAAGCCGTAGTGGGTGTGGGTAATATTTATGCCTCTGAAGTGCTGTTTTTGGCTGGTATTCGTCCCACGACGAAGGCCTTGCGCATCAGCAAGCCGCGTGCAGCCCTGCTTCACCGTGCCATTCAGCAGGTCTTGACGCAGGCCGTGGCCAAAGGGGGAAGCACTTTGAGGGATTTTTCCAATGCTGATGGCGAGGCGGGCCATTTCCAGCTTGGAGCAATGGTTTATGACCGGGCCGGTTTGCCCTGCAGGGTATGCGCCGCGCCGATCAAAAGCTTGCGGCAGGGCCAGCGTTCCACTTTTTACTGCGCCAGTTGCCAGAAGCCGTAAGGTGAGCCTTGCAGGGTGAACACAAGAGCCGGTGCTATATTGGCTCGATGACATTTTTACGGCAGAGCATGTCTTTCAACGAACAATTTTATCAGCACGGCACCTGGCGACGCGAATTTGCATTGCGCCTGAAATCGCTTGCTGAATGGATGAAAGACCATGACCTGCTCAATGCAGCTATCCAGGAGCGGCTGCTCCGGCTGGAATCGCAGGTGCGTTCGGATAAGGTCATGGTGGCTTTTGTGGCGGAGTTTTCGCGCGGAAAATCCGAGCTGATCAATGCCATTTTCTTTGCTGGCTATGGGCGCCGCATCATGCCCGCGAGTGCAGGCCGAACGACCATGTGCCCGACCGAGCTGGGTTATGACGCGGACGTGCCGCCTTGCCTGCGCCTGTTGCCCATTGAAACGCGCCTGCAGACGCAGGCGCTCCTGGAATGGTGCATGGCATCCGAACAATGGCTACAGATTGACCTGGACGTGAACGATCCGGCGCAGCTAGCGCAGGCGCTCGAAAAAGTGGCCGAAGTGCGTTACGTAACCCAGGATGAAGCCCGCGCGCTCGGCTTCTGGCACGACA
>JAYWDL010000142.1:0-6358 GCA_043779865.1 Polaromonas sp. | reverse complement strand
ACCGGGCAGGCAACCCGCAGGGCTTGTACTGAGTGCGAACGCGTATTTGCCCCGTGCCCGCACCCGGCTACAAATCAGCGGCAGTGGAAGCGGCAGATTTGAAATCGTCACCGTCAACGCCGAACAAGCGGCCATCGAGTCAGGCTCGCGCCTGGGATATTTTGAGGCGCAAGGGCTGGCCCGCACGCAAACCTATGACCTGAGCACAAGGCCCGTCTGGCAGGACTGGCGTCACTGGACTCTCGCCTGCCCGGCCGATTCAGCACAGTTGCAGCTGAACAGGCTGGAGTTGCTTCCACAAACCGTGACAACACCCGCTCGTGCTGCATGGGTCTGGCAGGCTGGCGAATGGCAGCACCAACCCGATTCGGTGCTTCGCCTTGCAAAAAAATATGCCCTTCGCACGCTCTATATCACCATTCCCGTCGTGGCCGGTGCCGTGCAAAACCCCGAGCGGCTTGCCGCCTTCATCCGGCGCGCCGGTGCAGCGAATATTGGTGTTTGGGCGGTGGATGGCGACCCGAACATGGTGCAATTGCAGGAGCGCCCGGCCACGCTGGAGCGGGCTCGCGCCTATGCCCGGTTTAACCGGACGATGCCCCTTGGGGCCCGACTCAAAGGCGTGCAGTTTGATGTGGAGCCCTATTTGCTCACGGGTTACGAACTGGCAACGGACGCCTGGGAGCAACGCTATGTTGAACTGGTCAAGGCACTGCACGGCGGCGACCCGGACATTGCGCAGGGAACCCTGGCGCTTGAAATGGTGGTGCCGTTCTGGTGGGCGGGCAAGCCAGGCCTGCTTGATGCCATGGCACCCTGGGTGACCGGATTGGTGGTGATGGACTACCGCACCGATGCCAGTGATATCTATCGCTTTGCCGTTCCTTTTCTCGACTGGGGCGAGCGCCATGGCAAGGCCGTTCGTATTGCACTGGAAGCAGGCCCCATCGCACCCGAAACCCGATACCGCTACGAACAGGCACCGGAGGGAGAACTCTGGCAGGTCCAGCTTGGCGAGCATCATTTCTTGCTGATGCTAAGGAGCGCACGACCCAATCCGCTCGGCACCGCATTTCGACGGGTCAGCTCGTACGAAATAAGCGGCAGCGCTACAACTTTTCATGGGGATACCGCACGGCTGCTGCGGCAGCTTCCAGAGCTTGAAACCGTTTTTTCAGCGTGGCCGGGATTTGGCGGGATGGCGCTGCATGAGCTTCGTTGAGACGGGTCAGCCGTCCTTCAAAAAGCCATACTATTTCACATTGCACTCCCGCCGCAGCAAGGCCAGCGCGTCTTTCTGCGCGTAAACCGAATCGCTTTGCAGAGTGGGCTGGGCCTCGTCAACAAAGTCCGCCCACAAACGGGCATAGTTGTCCTGGTGCTGCCTGGGGGCGTTATTCAGGATGTATTGATGGGCCAAGTCTGGATTAAAGCTTTGCATGGAGCCTGTTTTTTGAATCTTGCGAATCAATGTTGCAGCGCCTTTTTCAGTCAACAGGGTTTTGGGCGCTGATCCGGCAGCCACGCACACAAACAGGGTAAGCAGCGAGCCGTCATCGCTGTGCCCCCCGGTGGCTTTATCCCAGGCCCTGGATATTGAGCGGTCATGGTGCTCCACTTCGTTCAAGCCGTCTTCTACCCAAAAATACCGGCCGATGAACGCTGGGGTTCGGTCAAAAAGCTGTCGAACTGGCAAAGTTGGATCCAAAATTTTCGGCAAATCAGTCATCACGGACTGCCGCACAGCCTCCACAACCACCCTGAAGTGATCGGGTAAGTTTTCTGGCGCGCCGATTGGGAATATCGACTGGGCCGCCCAGGCTTTTCCAACAGTTCGGTCCGCCCCGTACTTTTTGCGCAATGCAGTCACCAGCTTGTCAAACGCGATCCAGTCAGGCATCTCGCTGCGGCCAGTCGCTCCTAACAACAGCGCTGTGCGGATGACAGCTTCAGCATCTTTGCCTGCCTCTTCCAGTTCGGTGGCATCCATCCCCAATGAGTCTGCCAGCCAAATGGCCGCGTCTATCACCTGAACCACCTGGCTGCGCTTGGCGTGTTCGGTTTGATAGTCAGCAAAACTTCGCAGCGACCATTTGGCAAGGATCGGAATGTGATCGTCGGTGAAGCCACTGCGCTCATTCATGCCAAAGTGACTGTTCTGCGGCAGCGCCAGCAAGGCTTTGAGCATGTCCGAGCCGCCTTTGGAGCGGGACAAAAAAGAATGATCGCGCAGCGACTCGGCGGCTTGCCGCAAGTCGCCGCCGCTGGCGCTTTCAAGGTATAGGCTGACCAGGTTAACCAGGCGGTCCTTGGCTTTTTCAAGATCCGGGCGCAAAAACTCGTTGCCAAAGTAGCGTGCAATCTGCACCATGCCTTTGGGCGCATCGGCGCAAATGGCGTCCAGTTTCTGGCTGTCGATGATGCCGTTTTGCACACCGAACTGCAGCGCTTTTTCGAAAAATGGGCGCGCGTCGTAGAGCGAAACAGCAGCGGGCAAGACCTGGAAGTGCATTGGCATCGTGAAAAATTGTTGCTGTCCGGGCTCAGCGTCTGTCAGATCGCCGATTCTTCATCCGACTCGCGCGCGGCAGGTGTGGCCTTTCCACGATCGGTATCGCCCGTCTCGACCTTGCCATCGTCCTCTTCCGTGTCTTCTTCTGCCTCATCAATGCCGGCATCGTGGGCGCGTGCCTTGGCGCGCAGCACGCTCAGCATTTCGATAAAGAGGTCCGGGCATTGATAACGCAGAATCCACGCAAGTTCCATCCAGTCGTGGTCGGCAATTTCATCCTGTTCGACGCGCGGTTTCTCGTAGGCCGAGGCCAGCAGCGCAGCTTTGGACAGCAGCTCGCCCGTGTCTTTCATCGCATCAAAGGTGCCGGTGCAGGCAAAGGCTTCGATGCGCGCCCATTTTTCAGTGAAATAGTCGGCCAGTGCTTCGCTGCCGCCTTCCAGATCGCCGATTGCATTCAGGAATTCAAGCGGATCCGCGTCTTCCCTGAAAATGATCGAGTTGACCATGCCGCGCAAGTGGGTACGCGTCAAGTCCTTGTACTGCTTTTCAATCACCACAGCGCGCGCGAACTGCGCTGGCGTGACCAGCAGGTTGACCACTGATTCTTTGGAGTTGTCGTATTCGCGGATGACCGCCAGGATGTCTTTGGGCGGCAACAGGTCCAGCACAACCATCAGCGCAGCGTCACCCTCGGTGTCGGCCAGCGCGACCAGGGCAAACTCGGCGCCCACGATGTCACCGGCAGCAATCAGGGTCTGGGTCTTTTCAATCAGGGCAAGGTGGTTCATAAAGGCTTCATGTCTTGTCTAGCTGTCAATCTTTGCGGTCAAAGCCCTGCCCGACCAGCCAGTCGGCGCCCGCCTCTTTCCGGGCACGGGCATCACCAGGTTCATCGCCGTCTTCATCAGCGTCAAATTCATCCTGATGATCGTCGCCATCTTCATCGGCGTCTTCGTCATCAAGTTCGTCATTGCCGTTTTGCATAGCCGGCGCAGCATCCGGCTTGCCGGCCATGTAGTGCAGACCCGCCGCCACCGTCAAAAACCACTCGCCCCCGGGCGCTTTCAGGATGACCTGGGCCAGTTCCTGGGCCCACGGCGCCCACTCAATGCCATCAGACACGTGGCTCCACTCCGGAAATTCATCGGCTTCATGGCTGAGCAGGTGATCCATCACTGCAGGCCGCTTGAAGTTAAAGCCCTGATGAAATATCACCGCCACCATCTCGGGGCTGAGTTCCATCATCTGGACCAGAAAGCTGATTTCCTTGCGCTTTTCGGCCAGGCGCTGGCGCAGTACATCGCGTCCCTCCGAGTCAAACGTCAAGTCATCCATTTCAGACCGGTACGCAGAGCGCAGGTTTAGGAAAAAGGGGGAAATGCTCATGCCGTCGGGTTTTTCATGGGGTTGGGTTTTTCCTGTCATCGTGTCATACAGGCATCAAAGCAGGGGATTGAAATAGTTTTGCCAGATGGCACGCGCCGTATCGATCGGACTGTCGAGCAGGTTGCGGCGGCGGTTATCGTCATAGGCTTGGCGCTTGCCGGCATCGGAAAGCACTTCGTAAGCCTGCTGCACCGCCCGAAAACGCTCTGCAGCCTCAGCGGCGGGGTTTTTGTCAGGGTGCCAGAAGGATGCTTTTTGCCGAAATGCTTTTTTCACATCAGCCAGCGTCGCTGCGCTGCTGATGCCAAGGGCGGTGTAGTGATCTGTCATGCGTGTGATGCTAAGTCCTGGCCGTCAATGGACATCGCGAACCGCGTCGTGCAGTTTACCGCACACATGCTTGGCACTGAAGGTGCAACACGATGTAAATGCAGTCAACTACTGGCACGTGCCCATCGTTTATAGCCAGGTTGCAACGAAATCGTCTTCTCAATTAATTTATCCTAAAGGACTACCATGAACAAGTTACTCGCCACCCTGATCGCCGGTCTGTTTGTTAGCGGCGCATTTGCCCAGGCGCCTGCTGCGGTTGCCACGCCTGCCGCCACACCGGCTGTCGTGAAAGCAGAAGTAAAGGCCGACAAGGCGACTGCCAAAGCTGGCATAGCTGAAGCCAAGGTCGATGCCAAGGCAGACGCCAAAATGGAAAAAACTGAAGTAGACGCCAGCAAAACCAAGACCAAGGCCCACGCCAAAGCCGACAAAGCCAAATCAAAAGCCCATGCCAAAGCGTCTAAAACCAATGCGCAGGACAAAGTAGCTGCTGACGCCAAGGCCGAAAAAGTCGATGCCAAGGCTGATGCAAAAGCTGACAAAACGATCGTCAACGCCACCGCCAAGAGCGACAAGGTCAAGGTCGATGCCAAAGCCGACAAGATGAACGCTGCTACCGCGACCACCGCAGTCAAAGCTGAAGGCAAGGCAGATGTGAAAGCAGCTACCGTCAAGTAAAGCTTTTCGCTCCCAAAAAAGACAGGCATCGCCTGTCTTTTTTTATGGGTTTTCGTCTATTTACGTGTTGTTTTCTTCTTGTGCGCAGGCGCCACTCCGGGAATCAGCGCGTCGGTCCAGGCTTTGGTCATTTGCCTGGCGTTCTTCGCGGTTTCACGCTTTACGGCGGCAGTGGCTTGAGCGCGTGCCGAACCGGCAATTTTGTTGGCGCCGCTCAGAAACATGCTCATAAAGGGATTTTTCATGACAACGATTCCTTTAAAAAAGATAACCGTAGTTTGAGTCCCTGCGAAACTTTGGGCTGTGATGGTTCAACGTCGGGAGGTGTCGGCCAAAACTGACAACTTCGGTCGTCCAGACAGGCCTGGAAATTAATCCGGCTCCGACAACTTTCCCAGCACCAGTCGAAGTTGCCTTCCGCAGCGCGCCGCCAGCGACGCGTCATGGGTGACCATGACAAACGCCGTGCCATGCTCGCGGGCGAGTTTGAGCATCAACTGGAACACGCCGTCGGCGGTGGTCCGATCCAGATTGCCGGTCGGTTCATCCGCCAGCACGCAGGCGGGCTTTGTGACCAGCGCCCGTGCAATGGCCACCCGCTGGCGTTCGCCGCCCGAGAGTTCAGCCGGGCGGTGATGGATGCGGTCTTGCAACCCCACATCAGCTAGCATTTTTATAGCTATCTTCGCAGCATTCTCACGGGTTTGACGCCGAATCCACAGCGGCATGGCAACGTTGTCGAGCGCGCTGAACTCGGGCAGCAAGTGGTGAAACTGATAGACAAAGCCGAGGTGCTGGTTGCGCAGCTGGCCTTGCTGGGCGGGCGACAGGGTTGAAAGGAGCTGCCCCTTCATCTCGACCAGCCCACTGGTCGGCGCGTCCAGACCCCCCATGAGATGCAGCAAGGTGCTTTTACCAGAACCGGAAGCGCCCACGATGGCCAGCGTTTCACCGCGATGCACCTGCAGGTCAACGCCTTGCAGCACTGTCACGTCAAGCCGGCCTTCGGTAAACCGCTTGGTCAATCCGCTGGCACGCAGCACGATCTCGCTGTTCGATTGATGGCCGTCGACGGTCATTGTCAAATCACTCTTGAGTTCACTCATAGCGCAGGGCCTCCGCCGGGTTAACACGGCTGGCGCGCCAGCTGGGATAAATGGTTGCCAGAAAAGCCAGCACCAGCGAGATGACAGTAATCGGCATGATGTCGCTGTACTGCGGCTCGCTGGGCATGCGGCTGATGAGGTAGATATCCTTGGGCAAAAAGCTGGCATTCAGCAGCCGCTCCAGCGCCGGAACAATCACGTCGATATTGAAGGCGACGCCCAACCCCAGCAGCAGGCCCGAGAGCGTACCAATCACGCCGACCATGGCGCCCTGAACCATGAAAACCCCCATGATGCTTTGGGGACTGGCGCCCAGGGTGCGCAAAATGGCAATGTCAGC
>JAYWDL010000141.1:0-6379 GCA_043779865.1 Polaromonas sp. | reverse complement strand
TCCGCTGGCTGACTGCTTTCAGCCCTGCGCCGGCTTGCTTTTTTGCCTGGCCCCGATGGTTTTGCCAGATTGGCCTTGAGGTACACTTTGCTTTTTCCGGGACCAGGTAACCTTCCGTCCTCGTGTAATCATTGGCTGATAGACGCTGTAAAGCGTAGTAGCAGAAAGTAAGCGAAGAAAGAAGGAAGATTGGTAACCGCGCCATTTCCGCTTCGTTCAAACTGTGTGCCCGAATGTCGCGCGCCAGCATCCACCTTCGTTGGAAAGAATCTATGGATCTAAGAAAACTTAAAACCCTGATCGACCTTGTTTCAGAGTCCAATGTGTCCGAACTGGAGATCACCGAGGCCGAAGGCAAGGTACGTATTGTCAAGTCCAGCGGCGTTCCGATGCTGTACCAGCAGCCTGGGGTGACCCTGATGGCTGCGCCAACCGTAACTGCCCCGGCTGCTGTGCCTGAACCTGCCGCAGCGGTGCCTGCAGGTCATGCCGTCAAGTCGCCCATGGTCGGAACGTTTTACCGTTCTTCCAGCCCCGGTTCGAACCCGTTTGTCGAAGTCGGCAGCGTGGTGAAGGAAGGCGACACCATCTGCATCATCGAGGCCATGAAGATCCTCAACGAGATCGAAGCCGACAAGTCCGGCACCGTCAGCAAGATTCTTTCCGAAAACGGCCAGGCCGTGGAATACGGTCAGCCTCTCTTCATGATTGAGTAAGCGGGGCCTGTTTTCATTTCTACTTCAATTAGAAATGCAATGACTCCCCTTATTTGCCAGACCGGCCAGACGGCCGGCCCCATCGGCCAGACCAGGTACTTCGTCGCATGTTTAAAAAAATACTGATCGCCAATCGCGGAGAGATTGCCCTGCGGATTCAGCGGGCCTGCCGGGAGCTCGGTGTCAAGGCCGTGATGGTGTATTCCGAAGCAGACCGCGAGGCTAAATACATCAAGCTGGCTGACGAAGCCGTGTGCATCGGACCTGCGTCTTCGGCGCTGAGTTATCTCAATATGCCAGCCATTATTTCGGCCGCCGAGGTGACCGACGCCGAAGCGATTCATCCCGGCTACGGCTTTCTGAGCGAGAACGCCGATTTTGCCGAGCGGGTCGAAAAGAGTGGTTTCAAGTTCATCGGCCCTTCGCCCGAGTCGATTCGCCTCATGGGCGACAAGGTGTCGGCCAAGCAGACCATGCTCAAGGCGGGCGTGCCCTGCGTGCCTGGCTCCGAGGGCGCATTGCCTGCCGACCCGGCCTTCATCAAGCGTGTTGCGAAACAGATCGGCTATCCCGTCATCATCAAGGCCGCTGGCGGCGGCGGCGGGCGCGGCATGCGAGTGGTGCATACCGAAGCGGCGCTGCTCAATGCGGTGCAGACCACCAAGGCCGAAGCCGGCGCAGCTTTCGGCAACCCGGAGGTCTACATGGAGAAATTCCTGCAGAACCCCCGGCACATTGAAATCCAGATTCTGGCCGACCAGTATAAAAACGCGGTCTGGCTTGGCGAGCGTGACTGCTCCATGCAGCGCCGTCACCAGAAAGTCATTGAAGAAGGGCCGGCCCCCGGCATTCCACGCAAGCTGATTGAGAGAATCGGCGCACGCTGCGTGACGGCCGTCAAGAAATTTGGCTACCGCGGCGCGGGCACTTTTGAGTTCCTCTACGAAGACGGCGAGTTTTATTTCATCGAGATGAACACCCGCGTCCAGGTAGAACACCCGGTCACCGAATGGATCACGGGCGTGGATATCGTGAGAACCCAGATCATGGTGGCGGCCGGCGAACGGCTGCCCTTTACCCAGCGTGACATCCAGATCAAGGGGCATTCGATCGAATGCCGTATTAACGCCGAAGATCCTTACAAATTCACGCCCTCGCCAGGACGCATCACAACCTGGCACCCGCCGGGCGGCCCGGGCGTGCGTGTCGATTCGCATATCTATGCCAACTATTTCGTTCCGCCCAACTACGACTCGATGATTGGCAAGATCATTGTTCATGCCGACACGCGCGAGCAGGCGCTGGCGCGCATGAGAACGGCGCTGGGTGAAACCGTCGTCGAAGGCATCAGCACCAATATTGCGCTGCACCGCGAACTCATGGTGGACGCAAAATTCATGGACGGTGGCACCAACATCCACTACCTTGAAGAGTGGTTGTCAAAGCGTGAACGCTAAGCGCGGCAGACCGATCTTATGAGCCTGTTTGAATTGATTTTGCTGGCGCCGGTGCATGAGGTGGAAACTCTCAGCGAAGCACTCGATGCGCTGGATGCGCTCAGTGTCTCGGTCGAAGACGCCGACGCGCACACCCCGGCCGAGCAGGCCCTGTTTGGCGAGCCCGGCATGCCGCCGCCCCAGGCCGGCTGGGAGCGTTCGCGCATGGTGGCGCTGTTTGCCACCGAAGCGCTGGCGAAGGGCGCCGCTGCGGTGCTGGAGCCGCAGGATTTCTTTGCTGGCTGCCAGCTGGTCGCGATTCAGGCCGTGCCCGAGCAGGACTTGGTCAGGCTGACGCAGTCGCAGTTCACGCCGGTCGAGATCACGCCCGAATTCTGGATTGTGCCGACCTGGCATGAGCCTCCGGCGCAAGCCCGGCAGGTGATACGGCTCGACCCGGGTCTGGCCTTTGGCACCGGCACCCACCCCACGACGCGCATGTGTTTGCGCTGGATTGCCGGCCAGGGTACCGCGGGAAAATCGCTGGGCCGTGTGCTCGACTACGGTTGCGGCTCCGGCATTCTGGCGATCGGCGCTGCCAAGTTTGGCGCGCTGGAAATTGATGCGGTCGATATTGACGAGGCCGCGGTTGAGTCAACCCGTGCCAATGCCCAGGCCAACCATGCGCGGCTGCAGACTGGCTTGCCCGACAAGGCAGTGGGCCGTTACCAGACCGTGCTCGCCAATATTCTGGCAACACCTTTGCGCGTGCTGGCGCCGCTGCTGTGCGCGCATGTGGCAAAGGGCGGCAATCTGGTGCTCGCGGGCATTCTGGATCGCCAGGCCGATGAGCTGAAAGCGGCTTATCTACCCTATTGCCAGCTTGAGGTCCATGACGCGCAAGAAGGCTGGATCCTGATGACCGCGCAGTTTTGAGCGTGTCGCAGCCAAGCATCTGCCCTGTTTTTTCGGGCTCAGGCATTTCGGCAATGGTTTTTATAAAACTGCGCTAAATGAGCCAGATTACCCGCTGCCCCGCCTGCAAAACGATGTTCAAGGTCGTCGCTGATCAACTCAAGGTCGCGCAGGGCTGGGTGCGGTGCGGGCATTGTGGTGAAGTGTTTGATGCGTCAGTGCAGTTGTTGCCAGGCGAAGCCGCGATGCTGGGTGGTTTGACTTTGACACCTGACGAGGTGCCAGGGCTTGAGCGGACGCCCCTGCTTGAGAGTGCAAAAAATGCGGAGCCTGCGCCGATTCCTCCCGATGACCTTGAGCTGACAGAAACCCCCGCTGATGCGTTGGCGGGTGTGCTTCCCCGGACGCCTGAACCGCCAGCGCAGGATGAAGCAACGCAGCCAGCTGAGCCCGAGCCTGGAAGGGCTGATGGGCAATGCCTGCGGAAATTTCAGCAGCAGGAGGTTGAGGGACTCCCTCTCAGCGCGGTGCCTGTCGATGAACTGCCCGTCGATCATCTCGCCATGGCTGCATTGCCACCCGTAGAAGCCACACCTGATGCCGCGCCTTCAATGGATGCGCGGCCCCTGGACGCGCCACCGGAACACTTGGCGCTGGAACCGCCAGCGCCAGCTGCCGATGACTCGGATTCCAGTTCCTTGAACCTGACGCATGCCGAAGCATTGAACGTCCGGATGCTGCAGCCTGAAATGCCGGGGTCCGAAACAGCAGAACCCGAAGCAACAAGCGAAGTTTCTTTTGTGCGTGATGCGCGGCGCAAGGCATTCTGGAAAAAGCCCCTGACCCGCGTGGCGATGGGTCTGCTTTTACTGGTGCTATTGTCAGCATTGGCGCTGCAGTGGATGGTGCAGCAAAAAGACACCCTGGCGGCACTGGAGCCTCGGCTCGTCCCCCTGCTTCAGGCACTTTGTAGCCCAATGGAGTGCGAAATCCGGCCGCTGCGGCGTATCGGGTCGCTGGCGATTGACAGTTCCAGCTTCAGCAAAACGGGACCTGATACTTATCGCCTCAGCTTTGTCCTCAAAAATACCGACACAACATCGCTTGAGATACCCGCTGTGGAAGTGACGCTGACCGATAGCCAGGACCAGACGCTGATGCGCCGGGTTTTAACACCCGGCCAGTTCGGTGCTGCTGCTATCACGCTGGGCGCCCATCTGGAACTGTCTGGCGCCGTGTCCCTGAAAGTTTCAGGCGAGGACCCTCGTGGTGCTTCCTTGTCGCAGGCTGCTTTTTTGCCGGTGACCGGCTACCGTATTCTGGCTTTTTATCCTTGAATTGAGAATTGAATGTCTGCTGTAATTTGTGGCTCGCTGGCCTTTGACACCATCATGAGCTTTGAGGGCCGCTTTTCAGAGCAGATCCTGCCCGACCAGCTGCATATCCTGAACGTGTCTTTTCTGGTGCCCGCCCTGCGCCGGGAATTTGGCGGCTGCGCGGGAAACATCGCCTACAGCCTCAGGCAACTGGGTGGCACGCCTTTGCCAATGGCCACGGTGGGCAGCGACGGCGCCGACTACCTGGCGCGCATGAAAGCGCAGGGCATCAGCACCGAGTTCGTTCGTGAAGTTGGTGATGTCTATACCGCTCAGGCCATGATCATGACTGACCGCGACAACAACCAGATCACAGCCTTTCACCCCGGCGCGATGATGCAGGCGCACATCAGCCGGATCGAGGTGCGCAGCGACATCAGGCTGGGCATGATTTCACCCGACGGGCGCGACGCCATGCTGCAGCATGCCGAGCAGTTCAAGGCAGCCGGTATCCCTTTTGTGTTTGATCCAGGCCAGGGCCTGCCGATGTTTGACGGCCAGGAACTGGCGCATTTCATCGACCTTGCAACCTGGGTGACGGTCAATGATTACGAAGCCCGAATGCTGTGCGAGCGCACCGGCCTGTCATGCGCCGAGCTGTCCCGGCGGGTGCAGGGCCTGGTGGTGACGCTGGGCGCGCAAGGCTGCGAAGTCTGGATGGACGGCGAAAAAACCGTCGTGCCGCCGGTTCAGGCCGAGGCCGTGGTCGATCCGACGGGTTGCGGCGATGCGTTTCGCGGCGCGCTGCTTTTCGGGCTGGAGCAGGGCTGGTCACTGGCCCGTTGCGCTGCGCTGGGCAACCGGGTAGGTGCGCACAAGATTGCCAGCCGGGGCGGACAGAACTACACGCTGGATTCGGCTCAAATCAGCGGTTAGCGCAAGTCCTGCGGGATTTTGTAGCTATTAAATTCATAGCAAATTCAAATTTCGGGTAGGTCGGGTCAGCGAAGACGTAGTCCGACATCGCTGTGGGTGGCCTTGCTTGCCGGGTGACGATGCACTAACCCGACCTGCTGTCTGAATCGGTTCAAATCAGCCGCCAGCGCAAGCACCACAGGCGCAGACAGCTATCCTATTCATAGCAATTCATTTTTCAGACTGAACTGCGGCAGCGATCAGCTGGTTCCAGTTGGCCTGGCTTGCGGCCTTGGCGCTCAGGCGCAACTGCTTGCGCCTTGAGGGCTCTCCCCGCACCAGCGCAATCGCATGTTGCGGAACCTCCAGGCAGTCGGCCAGCCACCTGACCAGCGCCTGATTAGCCTTTCCGTCCACCGCAGGGGCATGCAGCCGCAGCCGCAGGGCCGGGCGGCCTTCCTCGCCATACAGACCTGCCGGCTGGGTTCTGGAGGCATTGGGAACGACATGCACATCAACCAGCACATCGCCATTTTTTTCTACCCGCAAAAAAGCTGCGCCGGGCGGCATGACAAAGGAAATCATGCTTGGGATAAGAGACTGCATGAAAAAATCATCTTGCCATTGAAAAAGCCCGACATCGATGTGACATCGGGCTTGAGGCAGGAAGTGCTGATGACTTAAGGTTTGCTGCCTTTTGGGAATGGCCAGGAAGCCTGCGGATTCAGCGTTGTCTGCGCCGCAGAGGTGGACGCTGCAGAGGACGCGCTGGTGGCCGATTTTTTCTCGACTTTCTTCGCAGCGGGCTTTTTTGCGGCTTTTGAGGTGTCGGCTGCTTTTGTCTCTGCTTTTTTTGCGGCTGGTTTTGCGGCTGGTTTTGTAGCGGCTACTTTTCCAGCCTGCGCCTTTTTGGCCGCTACTTCCTTCGTGGCCGGCTTTTTGGCAGCGGTTTTTTGAGCAGCTGCTTTTTTATCCGGTGCTTTCGCGGGCGCGGCTTTTGGAGCAGGTGCCTTTTGGGTTGCTACTACTTTGGCGGCCGGCTTTTTAGCCGTGGCTTTTTCAGCAGCCACTTTTTTGGCAG
>JAYWDL010000140.1:0-6395 GCA_043779865.1 Polaromonas sp. | reverse complement strand
GGCGGCGTGATCTCGCCTACGCCGTAGGCAAAAAAGCTCAGCCGGCGCTGGGCCGCAATCGCCGGGTCGAGCTGGCGCACACCGCCCGCCGCCGCGTTGCGCGGGTTGACAAAGGTTTTTTCGCCTTTAGCGCCTTGGGCAATCTTTTCGCGCTGCCGTTCGTTGAGCGATTCAAAATCGGCGCGACGCATATGCACCTCGCCGCGCACTTCCATCACAGGAGGAGCATCGGCAGGAAGGCGCAAGGGAATCTGCTTGATGGTGCGGATGTTCTGCGTGACGTCTTCGCCCACCTCGCCGTCGCCGCGCGTGGCGGCCTGCACCAGCACGCCGTGTTCATAGCGCAAGCTCATGGCCAGGCCGTCAAACTTCAGTTCAGCCACGTACTCGACGGGCGGGTCGGACTCGCTCAGGCCCAGTTCCTTGCGCACACGGGTGTCAAAATTTTGCGCCCCGGTGGCTTCGGTGTCGGTTTCGGTGCGGATGCTGAGCATGGGCACTGCGTGACGAACGCTGGCAAACTGGGCCAGCGGTTTGCCGCCGACCCGCTGCGTTGGCGAGTCGGTCGTCAGCAGTTCGGGGTAAGCCGCTTCAAGTCCCTGCAACTCCCTGAACAGCTTGTCATATTCACTGTCGGGAATGCTCGGCTCATCAAGCACGTAGTAACGGTGCGCGTGGGCGTCCAGTTCAGCGCGCAAGGCGGCGATACGCTCAAGCGCCGAAGCGGGCTGCAAAAGCGGCAAAGGCTGTGCAAACAGGTCAGGAATTGCCATGGGAAATTTCAGATCATGTCAAAAATAATCGGCCCCGACAGGGCTGCCCGGGATCATCGGCACATCAGAAAATCACGAAAACAGCCTTCGGCCCAGCACCGAGCCGGCCGACAGGTCGCGCGCATCCAGCCGGTCATAAAGCTGCTCCAGGTCGGCATGGATCACCTCCATGGCTTCGGGCCGGATCAGGTTGCCGTTGTCGTCGATGATGACGCCGTCCATACTGCCAGCCAGCGCGATAGCGACTTCGCACATGCGGGCAAAAGGCTTTTCGGAACGCAGCACCTGCGGCACATCGAGCGAGAGCGAAAGTTCCCGCAAGGCGGTCTGTTCCGGGTCTTCCGCCATCGCGGCCTGCGAATCAAAGCTCAAGCCAAGAATCGGGCCCTGACCGGGCTGGCTGGACGGCAGCACCATGCGGCCTGGAATGGGACTTGAAACAAAGCCCAGTCCTGCCGCGTTTTGCTGCACATAACCCGGACTCCACGACGTCTGGATGGCACGCAGGTTAATGCCCAGCTGGGCGTCATGCGCGCTGGCAAACTGGTCCAGTTCCCGGGCGCGCGCTACCTCATCGACCATCTCCGCAAATTCCACCTGGCCGCCGATGGCATCAACAAAAGCCTGCGCTTTCATGACAAATTCCGAGTATTCGATCTGGTTCAGTGCGCCGGTCCGGTTCGCCAGTTGAACCCCGCACTGAAACGCGCTGTAGCGATGGCCGGCTGTCGGGAACTCCCATTCGCCGCTCGCAACGTTCAGGCCTTCGATGGCAAAAGGCTTGCTGCCCGCCCGGCGCGTGCCGGGCATGGCGGCCAACGCGGCCTCGCCTGAAACAGGCGAGTCGAGCGTGACAGCCGCGATGGCATCAATCAGGCTGTCCAGCGCCGGTTTTCTTTCCGGTGTAGTGAGCTGGGTCAAGGTCGCCAGACCCGCGTCTACATCAAAACGGGGCTCCTGGCGCCCGGACAGCGCGTCGGGCTGCTGCGACTGCAAAGTTGCTTCCTGCCCCTGCACAGGTGCGGATTCCGGCCCGGGCGCTGCTATCGACGTAGCCTGCTTCGGCAGGTTTTTGCGTGCCGACCAGGCGCTGTGAAGGACCAGACCCACGAGGATCAGTAATCCTCCGACTGCAAGACTGATTTGTAGTGTGCTCATGATATGGATGGGTTCAGGCTGCTTCGGCAAAACTCAGGGCGGCGTGCATGTCGACTGCCACGATGCGGGAAACGCCCTGCTCCTGCATGGTCACGCCAATCAGCTGCTCGGCCATTTCCATGGCAATCTTGTTGTGGCTGATGAATAAAAACTGTGTCTCTTTGCTCATGCTGGACACGAGTTTGGCATAACGCTCAGTGTTAGCGTCGTCCAGCGGCGCATCGACCTCGTCGAGCAGGCAAAACGGCGCCGGGTTGAGCTGGAAAATCGCAAACACCAGCGCAATCGCCGTCAGCGCCTTTTCGCCGCCCGACAGCAGGTGAATCGTCTGGTTTTTCTTGCCGGGGGGCTGCGCCATGACCTGCACGCCGGCATCGAGGATTTCTTCGCCGGTCATCATGAGTCGGGCGTTGCCGCCGCCAAATAGCTCGGGGAACATGCGGCCAAAATGCCCGTTGACGGCTTCAAACGTGCTGGACAGCAAATCGCGCGTTTCCATGTCGATCTTCCTGATCGCATCTTCAAGCGTCGCCATCGCCTCGTTCAGATCGGCCGACTGGGCGTCAAGGAACTGCTTGCGTTCCCTGGCGGTGCTCAGCTCGTCCAGCGCGGCCAGATTCACGGCCCCCAGCGCCTGAATGTCGCGCTGGATGCGGTCAATCTCGCCCTGCAGGCCCGTCATGCGTATGCTGCCGGCCTGAATCGATGCCTCAACCGCCGGCAGGTCCGCCTGGGCCTCTGTCAGGAGCAGGGCATATTGCTCAAAGCCCAGCCGCGCGGCCTGCTCCTTGAGCTGGAATTCGGTGATGCGCTGGCGCAAGGGGTCGAGTTCGAGTTCCAGCCTGAGCCGCCGCTCGTCGCTGGCGCGCAGCTTGTGGGTCAGGTCCTCGTACTGACTGCGTTTGGCGCCCAGATCGGCTTCGCGTTCCAGCTTGGCGTTCAGCGCGTCTTGCAGCCCACCCTGCGCGGCAGCGTCGTTCAGGCGAGACAGTTCACCCTGGGCGCGCTCTTCCTCGGCCGCAATCGACGCGGCCTGGCTGGAGGCAATGGCGATGGAGCGCGCCAGCTCTTCGCGGCGCGCGGCCAGGCTGCGTAGCGCAAACTGCGCTTCCTGCGACTGGCGCTCCAGCGTGCGCTGCTGCTCGCGCGCTTCAGCCCGGAGGCGCTCGGTGTCGATCACCCGGTCATCGAGCTGGGCATGGCGTTCCTGGCTGTCGGCCAGCTGCATGTCGAGTTCTTCAAAGCCGGCTTCGGCGGTCACCCTGCGCTCTTGCAGATCATCAAGCTGGGCTTCGATTTCGGCGATGTCAGCCTGAATCTGCTGACTGCGGGAGCGCGCCTGCTCGGCCACTTGCGTGACGCGCAGCACTTCCACCTGCAGCGCGTGGCTGCGGTTCTGACCTTCAGCAGCTTCACGGCGGGCGGCGGCCAGGCGCTGGCTGGCATCGGTATAGATTGCCTCGGCGCGGGTCAGCGCAGCTCTGGCTTCGTCGCTGATGAGGACTTGCGCTCTTGAACTTTTCTCCAGGTTTTCAATGTCCTGGGCGCGTGCCAGCAAACCGGCCTGCTCGGAATCGGGCGCATAAAAACACACGCTGTGTTGCGTCACAGCATGGCCGCTCATGACGTAAATCGCTTCGCCCGCGTGAAGCCTGTTGCGCACGGCAAGGGCATCGTCCAGCGTTGGCGCGGTATAGCTGCCGTGCAGCCAGTCGCCCAGCAGCGCCGACAGACCGGCATCGTTCAGGCGCAGCAGATCTGCCAAAGGCTGGAGAGTGAGCGAGGGGTTGGAGCGGCTGGGCGCGCCAGCATTCGGCGCCGTATAGAAGGCTAGCCTGGAAGGAGGCGTACCACGCCCATCGCTTCCGGCAAAACCGCGCACGCTGTCCAAACGGCTGACTTCGAGCGCACCCAAGCGCTCGCGCAAGGCGGCTTCCAGCGCATTCTCCCAGCCTTGCTCAATGTGGATGCGGCTCCACAGACCCTGCAGGCCGTCAAGGCCATGACTGGCGAGCCAGGGCTTGAGTTTGCCGTCGGTCCTGACTTTTTCCTGCAGCGCCTTGAGTGCTTCCAGACGCGCCGTCAACTGAGCGCGTCTGGCCGATTCGGTATTGACGCTTTGCTGCAAGGTGCGCCGCTGTTCATCGAGTTGCGGCACGGTTTCTGTCAGTTCCTGCAGACGGGCCTGGGCCACGGCCTGCGCTTCCTGCACACCGGCAAATTGCGCCGTCAGATTGGCCAGCCGCGCCTCGTCGGGCACATTGAGCGCATTGCGGTCGGCGCTCAGCCGTTCGTGACGCAACGTCAGTGCGCGCGACTGTTCTTCAATATGGCGCTGCTCAGCGGCCAGCACCTGAATCTGCTGCTGGACCTGAACCACGCCGGCGCGCTGCTCGTTGGCTTTGGCCTGGGCCTGGCGCAGCGCGTCTTCCAGCGCGGGCAACTGGCTGTGCTGCTCTTCGGTCTGGGCTGCCAGCAGTTCGGCCTTTTCTTCGGCTTCAAAGTCTTGTTCGGCCAGGCTTTCGGATTCGACGGCCGCCTCTTCGCTGCGCGCCGCCCACTGGGCTGTTTGCTCCCTGAGCTGGACCAGGCGCTGCTCCACGCGCAGCCGGCCATCGACCACAAAGCGGATTTCCGCCTCCAACCGCCCCACCTCGGCGCTAGCCTCATAGAGCTTGCCCTGGGCCTGGTTAACCTGGTCGCCCACCGCATAGTGGGCCTGGCGAATGGTTTCCAGATCGGCTTCAATGTGACGCAGGTCGGCGACGCGGCTTTCAAGATCGTTCACCGATTTTTCGGCATCCGCTTTGACCTTGGCCTGGTCGGCTTCGCTCTCGGCGCGCTTTAAAAACCACAGCTGGTGCTGCTTCAGGGTGCCGGCGGCTTGCAGCGTGTTGTAGCGCAGGGCGACTTCAGCCTGCTTTTCGAGCCGCTCCAGGTTGGCATTGAGTTCGCGCAGGATGTCTTCCACGCGGGTCAGGTTTTCACGCGTGTCCGACAGCCGGTTGGCGGTCTCGCGGCGGCGCTCCTTGTATTTGGAAACCCCGGCGGCTTCTTCCAGGAACAGGCGCAGCTCTTCGGGTTTCGATTCGATGATGCGGCTGATCGTGCCCTGGCCAATGATGGCGTAGGCGCGCGGCCCCAGGCCGGTGCCAAGGAAGACATCCTGCACGTCGCGGCGGCGCACCGGCTGGTTGTTGAGGTAGTAGCTTGAGGTGCCGTCGCGCGTCAGCACCCGCTTAACGGCGATTTCCGCAAACTGCCCCCACTGGCCGCCGGCGCGGTGGTCGGCGTTGTCAAACACCAGCTCCACGCTGGCACGGCTGGCCGACTTGCGGGTGGTCGTGCCGCTGAAAATGACGTCCTGCATCGACTCGCCGCGCAGCTCGGACGCCTTGCTCTCACCCAGCACCCAGCGCACCGCGTCCATGATGTTGGACTTGCCGCAACCGTTGGGCCCGACCACGCCGACCAGTTGCCCCGGCAGCATGAAATTGGTCGGCTCCGCGAACGATTTGAACCCTGATAACTTGATCGAATTGAGACGCACGGCTGACCTGTTTTGTTGAGCCTGAGGCTAACTCGTTGATTCTTATGACGCTTATGAAACCGGTGCGCCACTGCCAAGCAGCACACGGCCCGCCATGTTAACCGAGCAAAGTGGCGTTTTTTAACCGTCGCAAGCACCTTTATGCACCTTATTCGCCCCGCATAATCTGGCGACAAACTTGAATCCCGGACCAATGACTGAAAAATCCCTCTTCTCACAGCATGGAATCAAAGACAACCACACCCGGGGCAAAGTCGCTGACTTTTTAGGCGCCAGGCTGGTAGATGGGAGCCGCTTGTCCGTGGTATCGGCCTATTTCACCATTTACGCCTATGAGGCCTTGCGCAAGGAACTGGACGGCATTGAATCGCTGCAATTCCTGTTCGGTGAACCGCGCTTCATTCACTCGCTGGACCCTGAAAAAACAGACAAAAAGGCCTTCAAGATAGAAGACGAAGGCCTGGCACTGGCTAACCGCCTGCACCAAAAGGAAGTCGCCCGCCGCTGCGCTGACTGGATCAGGGCCAAAGTTGAAATCCGCTCCATCCGGGAAGCCAACCTGCTGCATGGAAAGCTTTATCACATTAACGACGGGCGGCGCGAACATGCGCTGATGGGCAGTTCCAACTTCACCCTGCGCGGTCTGGGCTTGTCCGCCACGCCCAACATTGAGCTCAATATGGTGGTGGACAGCGACCGCGACCGCACCGACCTGAAGGCGTGGTTTGACGAACTATGGCAAGACACGGCGCTGGTTGAAGATGTCAAAGCGCAGGTACTGGACTATCTGGCCCAGCTTTACGTGGACCATTCGCCCGAGTTTATTTACTTCAAAACGCTGTTTCATGTTTTTGAAAAATACCTCTCGGGCCAGCAAGAGCAGGAACAGTTTTTTGAAAACACCGCCATCACCA
>JAYWDL010000139.1:0-6404 GCA_043779865.1 Polaromonas sp. | reverse complement strand
GCAGCACCAGCATCACATCGACCAGCGGCGTCATGTTGATCTCGTTCATCACCTCATCGGTGTCGTCCTGCGTTCCGAAAGCCATTCTTTAGCTCCCTCTTTTCATGGCCAGGACATTGGCCGAGCCAGGCCCGCTCACGCGGGCGCCGGTCACGAAATAGGCATGCAGGTCGTGGGCGAAGCGGTTCAGCTTGCCGGTCACCGATTTGTTGCCGCGCACCAGGGCGTTATAGCCCAGCACGGCAGGAATGGCGACTGCCAGGCCGAGCGCGGTCATGATCAGGGATTCGCCCACCGGGCCGGCGACCTTGTCGATGCTGGCCTGGCCGTTCAGGCCGATGGCCAGCAGGGCATGGTAAATGCCCCAGACTGTGCCGAACAGGCCGACGAAAGGGGCAGTAGAACCCACCGAAGCCAGCACGGCCAGGCCGGCCTGCATTTTTGTCGTGATGTCGTCAATGGAATTGCGCAGGCTTCGCGTCACCCACTCGCTCAGGTCAAGCGCATCGTGCAACTGGGGCTTGGCGTTGCCATCCTTGTGCAGAACGTGGGCCGTGGCCTCGCGGCCTTCAATGGCGAGCAGGCGAAAAGGATTGGCCGGGTCTTTGCCGAACTTGGCCAGACCATCGGCGAAGTCGGCGCTATGCCAGAAGCCTTCCGTCGCTTTGGCCTGGCCGGAGAGCCGGCGCAGATCCAGCGCCTTGGTGATGATGACCATCCACGAGGCCAGCGACATGACCAGCAGCAGCATGGCAACGCTTTTGGTGATGATATCGCCTTGCGACCAGACGTTGGCAAGGCCGAATTGGGTTTGCATTTAATGACTCCAGAGAATTATTCAAGAACAAAATTGATCGGGACGTTGACCCACATTTCCTCGGCAACGCCGCCGCGCTTGCCGGGCACGTAGCGCCATTTGAGGGCGGTGCTCAGTGCCGCCAGATCGAGACGGTCAAAGCCGCTGGATTGGCGGATCTCGGCTTTCTGCGGTACGCCATCGATGCCGATCAGCACGCGAACGATGACCTTGCCCTGCTCGCCCAGGCGCTTGCTGAGCGGCGGATAGGCGGGCTTGGGATTTTGCAGGTAATCGGCATTGCTGGACGGCATTTGCACTGCGGCGGGTGCTGGCGGCGCAGGAGGTGCAGGAGGTGCAACGGGCGCTGCGACCTCGGGGGCTGGCGTGGACGGCAGAGCCGGCGTGAGGCTGCCTGTTGGTGCGTTGGGCGAGGGCGTCTGGTCGGCAATCGCCAGCGGCTGCGCTTGCGGCCGGACCGGGGCTTTTGTCACGGCCTTTTTCTGCAAGGCAGGGGCGGCCGTTAGCGGCCGCACTGGCGGCGTAGGGGGCGCAGGCTCCAGCCTGGGCGCTGGCGGCTCGATGAATTGCGCCAGAACTTCGGCTGGCACGAGCAGTTCCGCAGTGCGCATCAGCAAACCGCTTTGCAGCGCCCAGATCAATCCGGCATGCAGCACCACTACCATTAAGGCGATCACGGCATTGCGGCTGAACAACTGGCGCGGCAGGTCTGTGGGCTGGTCTGGAATGCCTGGAAAAGCAGTGGCGTTCATTGAGGATTGATCAGGGGACGCATGGAAGCAAACGTGCCACGGCATCTATCAAAATTAACGGCGAAATACCCACCATGCCGAACCCATCACGACGATCAGGCTGACCGCAAGCGTGGCGCTCAGGATTGCGAGGTGTTCCATGGGCTGCCTTCAAAACGATCGGCGGCCTGCGTAATGTTGGCTGTCGGACAGGTCGAGTTGCATTGCGCCACCACATCACGGGCGCATCCTTCGCATTGGCCGCACTGGGTAGCCACACCCAGCTCGAACTGGATATCGTCAAAGCCCATGCCGGCACGGGCGTGACGGGCAATTTCACGGTCAGAGATTCGGCGGCAGACACAGACGATCATGGATGGTCCTGGTAATAAGTTAATTCAGTCAGACGGCTTGATTATAAATACGAATCTTTCGCATTTGCAAGCTATTAAGTTTGTTTTGACAGGCCTCTGATGGAAAAATTTCACAAATCAGGGATGAAAAGTGCTATTGGCGCAAGCATTACGGATGCACGATGCTATTAAATAAGTAGCATACAGCCGATGAAAAACAACATGATTTTCCGGTTCAAATCCTGGCTGGCTGGCTGGCGGTGCCCCCTCAAACATCGGCCCACATTCGCAGCAAGTTGTGGTAGCAGCCTGTCAGCTGGACTACTTCGGGACTTTCGCTGAAGCCGCCAGAATTGGCGCGGCTTTTGGCGGCACGCTCCAGCGCTTTGCGGCGCAGCGCCGTGATGGCCATGTCCAGCTCATACAGCAATCGACGCTGGGCGTCTGCGCGCACCATGCTTTCGATCCAGAAAAAGCAGGCAACACGTTCACCCCGCGTGACGGGCTCGACCCGATGCACCGAGCTGCCGGGATACATCACCAGGTCGCCGGCCTCGAACTTGATGCGTTGCTCGCCATAGGTGTCCTGCACCACCAGCTCGCCGCCGTCATAGCTGGCCGGGTCACTTAAAAACAGGGTGCAGGAAATGTCGGTGCGCACATGACGCGCCGTCGCCGCGTGGGTGCGTACGGCGTTGTCGATATGGTCGCCAAAATCATTGGCATCGCCGCCGTAGCGGTTGAACAGGGGCGGATACACCGATTTGGGCAGAGCCCCGGTTACAAACATCGGGTTGCGGGCCAGTGCCACCGACACGAGATGGCGTGCCTGCTGGGCGGCCGGCAGGTCTTCGGGCAGCTGCAGGTTGTTTTTAACAGCGCTGGACTGGCTGCCTGCCGTGATACGGCCATCGGACCAGTCGGCGCCAAAAATCAGCTGGCGCACCTGCGCGAGTTCGTCGGGTGAAAGGACTTGATGAATGCGAAGCAACATGATTGGTGATTTTCCAATGGAATCGGGCATTCCGGCCGGTAGAAGTCTGGCGGGAATGCCCGACGTTTCAAAGCGCGTGAATGAAAGTGCTGAGGCTCAGAACCTGCTGGTCAGCGTCAGGCGCACGCTGCGCTCGTCGCCCGGTGCGGCAAATCCGCGGTACAGCGTGTTGTAGTAAACCTTGTCAAACAGGTTGTCAATGTTGAGCTTGAGCGAGTTGCCTTCGCTGATGCGGTACTCCACCAGTGCGTCGGCTTTCACATAGCCCGGCGCACGGTTCGGGGTGGTCACGCTGTTGGCGGGCTTGTTCTGGCTCACGGCGGTCAAGCCGCCACCGATGCGCCACTTGTCGCCAATGCGGTAGGTGGTGAACAGGTTAGCCTGGCGACTGGGGCTCAGGCCCGGGTTTTGACCGACTTCAGCCAGACCCGCGGGGTTCGAGCCTGACCTGTCAATCACGGCGCGCAGGAAGCCCAGACCGGCAAAGATGTCCCACTGCGGTGTGATGCGGCCGGCGAGCTCGAATTCGAGCGCATCCGTGTGGCGCTTGCCCGACAGCAGGAAGGAGTTGGTGGCAGTGTCGATGTCGGTGTTGCGTTCGTTGTATTTTTCGGTGCGTGCCAATGCCGTGCGCAAGGACAGGTCGCCGCCGTACAGCTCCCACTTGGCGCCGATTTCCATGTTGCGGCTGCTTTCAGGCGGCGTGTTGGCCGACTGCGGGTCGAACTGGTACAAATCACCCGACGTATTGAACGAGGTTCCGTAGGCTGCGTAGTAGCTCACTTCTTCAGTGGGCTGGTATATCAGGCCCAAACGTTTGCTCAGCAGGGTGTCCGAACGTGAAAGCGGGGTGTTGTTGGGCGCCAAGTTGCCGGGGCGCTGGTAGTCGCCCCGGAAGTTGTCAAGACGCAAGCCGCCAACGAGTTTCCAGGCATGCGCAAGCCTGATCGTGTCCTGCACGTAAAGACCCAGCGTCGTGGCATTGAACTGCGTCGCCAGCCGCTCCGTGAGATTGCCGCCGATTCCCGTGCTGGCCGGATTTGCGACCGTCGTGGCAGGCTTGGCAGAAAGCAGCGAAGGATAAATTGAGCGGCTTGAATTTTCAAGCGCGTATTCGGCACCTACCAGGATGCTGTTCTTGCGGCCAAACCAGTTGGTTGTGGTCAGATAGTCAGTCTGCAGGAAAGTATGGTGTTCTTCTCCTGCTTTGGCATTGGTGCGCCGGTTGACCACCGTGTCAGGGTTGAGGTTGAGACTCGTCGTGCCAGTTGCAAAACTTGACTGCGTCGCCCACATGGCACGCGAATAGTAACCGTCCCGCAGCGTTGTTTTCAGGCTGCTGCCGTCGGTCCAGCGGTGGGTGTGCGACAAGGTCACCACATCGGCCTTGTCGTTCTGGAAATCGCTGTCCAGGCCATACCAGTATTTGTTGACGGGCGAGGGCGCCGGTCGGCCCTCGAACCACGCAAAACCCCAGTCGGGCTTGTCGTTGTAGTGCAGGTGGTAGTAGCTGAGCTGGAACTCGTCGGCGGTGCCGATGCCCAGGCGGTAGTCCAGCGCCAGCCCGCGGCGATGGGTGGACGCGCCGGCTTTGTCACCGCGCCCGTCGCCGTCGGTCGCCATGGCATTGATGCGCAGGGCGGCATCGTCAGCCAGCTTGAAGTTGAAGTCGCCCTGATAGCGCTGGTAGTTGTGGGTGCCAAGGGTGGCGTTGACTTCATGCTCGGTGATCAGGCGCGGCTGTTTGCTGACCTGGTTCACGATGCCGCCGGTGGAGCCCCGGCCAAACAGCATGGACGCCGCGCCGCGCAACACCTCCACCCGGTCGGTGTTGAACACATCGCGGTTGTACTGCGCAATGTCGCGCATGCCGTCCAGGTAAATATCGCCCGCCGCGCTGAAGCCGCGCAGCCGGATGTTGTCGCCCACGCGGCCACCTTCACCGGCCTCGAAGGTGATGCCGACGACGTTTTCAAGCGCGCTCTTGAAGCTGTCCTTGCCCTGGTCATGAATCAGTTTGTCGTTCACCACCGTCAGCGACTGCGCAATGTCCTTCGCGGGCACCGGCATCTTGCCGACGCTGGTGATGCCGCTCTGGTAGGTCTGTGCCGCACGGTCGCGCGTTCCCGTGACGGTGACGGGCGCCAGGGATCTGGCTTCGGCCTGCGTTGCGGCGCTGGAAGCCGGGGCAATGGTTTCAGGCGCGGGTACCGTGCTTTGCGCCCAGCCGGAAACCGAAGCCGCCAGCATCAGCGCGCCTAAAGGCAGCAGGGCGCGGTCAGATGACAGGGTTGAGGGGGGCATCCGTGGGGCAACGGACGGACGATTCTTCAAGCCGTCAGGGCTGGATTTGTGGGTGCGTGCAGGGCGCGCGGAAGGATGTGCCAAAGGAAGGGCTCCAAGCGAGGTTCGTCGGTAGGGGCGACGGACCTGGTTTCAGTAAATGGCTTGGCTGTGCTCGAAGCCGTCCTTGTGGACGCGAGTTGGCTGGCTCGTAAAGTTAGTTGTCGAGTATATATTAATGAGAATGATTCGCAATATCGAGATGATACAAACGAGGTGTTTTTTTTGGTTCTGGGTGGAAACAACAACGGGGCCTTGAAGCCCCGTTATTCAATTCACCGCATCCGGTGCTGCTGGCCGTTGTGACGCCTAGCTGAGCTCGCCCATCTGGCTTTGCAGGTAGTTCTGGATGCCGACTTTGCCTGCCAGTTCGATCTGGGTTTCCAGAAAGTCGATGTGCTCTTCGGTGTCGTCCAGAATGTCCTGAAGCAGGTCGCGCGAGACGTAATCGCGAACGCTTTCGCAATGCGCCATGCCGTCCTTGACGGTGGCCTGGGCAGCGACTTCAAGCCTCAAGTCACTGTTCATTGCTTCGAGCACGTCCTCGCCAATCATCAGCTTGCCCAGGTCCTGCAGGTTGGGCAGGTCATTGAGCATGAAGATGCGGTCCATCAGCCTGTCGGCGTGCTTCATCTCGCCGATGGATTCCTCGTATTCCTTCTTGGCCAGCTTGTCCAGCCCCCAGTGCTTGTACATACGGTAATGCACAAAATACTGGTTGATGGCGGTCAACTCGTTTTTGAGCTGGGCCTGCAGGTAAGCAATGACTTGTGCGTCGCCTTTCATGGGGAATCCTTTTGTGGTTTTAAAAGGCCTATTGTCGCCAAGCTCAGTGAATCGGGCAAGTCAAGGGCCAAAGCCTTGATACCTTTTGAGAAGCTTGTCGGCATCCGGTTTGTTTTGCATGAAAATGCCGCCATGAGCAGTTTGGGACACCTTCGGATCAAGATGTATAAAACAGTGGCGCGTCAGCTCCATGGCGTGGTGCCTTGCTGGGTCTGCGGCAAACATGTCACGCCCGAGGCGGCGACGCTGGAACACATCCAGGCCCTGAGCGAAGGCGGCAACAGCCATGCAGACAATCTGGCCATCAGCCATGAAGTCTGCAATGGCCAGCGCCATGCTGCCGGCCGGGTTCCGGCATCCATTGCGTCGCCGGGGCAGGT
>JAYWDL010000138.1:0-6421 GCA_043779865.1 Polaromonas sp. | reverse complement strand
GCGAGGCCTGCGCGTCGCTCTGGTAGCCCAGGCGCCCCATTCGCAGCGAGGTGCCGTGCGGCATGTACATGGTGTTGTGGTTAAGCGCCTGCAGTTCATGCTGGCGACCGGCGACAAAACTCGAGCACACCGCAGGCGACGCGCCAAACAGGTAGAGCAGCAAAAACGCATGGCGGCGGAAATTGCGGATCAGCGCAAAATACTGCTCGCTCGTCACGCCGGGCAAGGACCAGTTGTAGTGAATGCCCGAAATCGTCTGCATGCGCCGTCCATAGCGGTGGGACAGGCCCATGCGGTAAACACTTTTGGCGCGCCCGACGTTGGACCCGCCAAAGCGGGCAATCGGAATGGTTTCGTCGGTTGGCAAACCGCAGGGCATGCTGGAAACCCAGAGCATTTCATCACCCGTTTCCTGCAGGACGCGGTAAGTGAACTGGTGCAACTGCGTGAGTTCCTGCAGGGCGGCTTCCGGGCTTTGATGCGCGCCGGTGACCAGCTCAAGCTGCGACTCGCTGAAGTCGGTGGTAATGCTCGGGTGCGTCAGGGCCGAGCCGAGGGCTGCCGGATGCGGCGTCAGCGCCAGTTTGCCTCCAGCCTGGGCGCGCAGGCTTTCCTTTTCAATGCCGCGGCGCATGCCCTTGAGCCGCTTGGGGGTAAGCGCCTTCAGGCGGTCTAGCAAAATCGCGTCGGCGGGTGCCTGCAATTGGGTCATATCAGTATTCCCTCAGATTCTTGGAGTGGCGTGGCGTGGCGTGGCGTGGCGTGGCGTGGCGTGGAAGTTATCACACGCCAGTGCTTCGCGCTGTCACAGGCTGTTTGCCTGTACGGTCAGCTGGAGTCTTGGGCGCGTTGCCAGCCAGATGCCAGGAATTGCGCCACCCTGCTTGAAAAAGTGGCGAAAAAAGCCTGGCGCAGCCACTTTGGGTGGCGGCCGTGATTTCCAGTGGTTCAATCTGCTACTTTTTCAATAGCCTCCTGCGCCCGTTCTTCATGCGCAAGCGGCACTTTTTATTCATAAAAACCGGGTCAGGCCAGAACGCGCAGCAGCCACTGCTCCAGGTCAGCCACTTCCTGTGGGCAGACCGAATGCTCCATCGGGTATTCGTGCCATTCGACCGGGTAGCCCATCGCAGTGAGCGCGTCGCGCGTGGCGACAGCGCGCGGCAGCGCCACCACGCCATCGCGCGAGCCATGAGCGAGAAAGATCGGCACGTCCTTGTTGGCGGCACTGCCTTCTGCGGCCGTTTTTTCAGCCAGCGGCAGATAGCCCGACAGGCCCGCAATGCCGGCCAGCCGCTCTTTGTGGCGCAGACCGGTCATGAGCGCCATCGCGCAGCCCTGCGAAAAACCGGCCATGACGATGCGGTTGGCCGCCATACCGCGCGACTTCTCGTTCGCAATGATCGTCTCCATGGACGCCTGCGACTGGCGCATGCCGGCTTCGTCCTGGCGGCTGACCAGGTCAGCGCCCAGGATGTCGTACCAGGCGGGCATGGCGTAGCCGCCGTTGATCGTCACCGGCAGGTGCGGCGCGCTGGGAAACAAAAAACGCACCGGCCCGATGCTGGACAGGTCAAGCTGCTCGGCAATCGGCACAAAGTCGCGTCCGTCAGCGCCCAGGCCGTGCATGATGAGAATGGTGGCGACTGGGTTGTCACCCGTCTGGGCTTCGATAACTTGGAGGGACATGCGCTTGCCGATAAAAAAGGTGAATAAAAAGTCAGGATGCAAAAACGCCTGTCGAACAGTTCAGGCCATCCCGGCCGCGTCAATGCCGGATTTTAATGCCCCTGCCAGCGCAATGCTGCCAGCCGCCTTGCAAGTGCTGCCTGCATGTTGAGCTCGTGGTACCACAGGCGGTAGCCTGCATCGCTGGGGTGCAAGCCGTCCCTGGCGTTAAGTTCGTCAGGCTGCTGCGCAAACGGATCATCGGCCTTGTCCTTGTACAGACTGACATACAGCGCGCCGTTGTCGGCCGCAGCCTGGCGCACCAGGCGGTGCAATACCTTTGAGCGTTTCGTCATCAGCCAGGACAGCGGTGGAAAGAAGAATGGCGCGTTCCCGACATTGCCTGAAGGCATGAGGATGACCAGCCGGGCATGGGTGCGCGCGAGCTGCGCTGCATGGGCGATGTCGCGCTCCAGCGACTCATGGCCGGTCAGGCGAATCACGTCGTTGCCGCCGCCCAGCAGCAGCATGACGTCAAAGCGCTCGTCGCCTTCCATCTGGAGGGCAAAGTCTGCAAACCTGGCACCGTCTTTGGCACGGTTGACGATTTTCAGATGCGGATGGTCGCGGGCAATCAGCCCGGCCACGCTTTGGCCAGAAGACGATGCCCCGGTGCCCACAGCCGTGCTGTCACCAACGATCAGCAAGCTGGCCGTGGCGCCGTCGGGCAACGACTGAAAAGGTTCGCTCTGCCGGGCCAGGTCTGCAGACTGCCGGATGCGCCATGCCACATGGCCTGTCGTGGCAAGGATGGCAAGCACGGCCAGAGCCGACAGGGTTCCGAGGATGTGGAGGCGGTGTGTTTTCATGGCGGCTTGGGGTTTTAGCGATTCAGCGATTCAGCGATTCAGCCAGGTAATGCTGAGCTGCAGCACGCTTGCAAACGCGACCCACAGCAGGTAAGGAATATTGACATAAGCCACCCAGCGTACTCGCGGCCAGATGACCGCCAGAGCCCACAGCAGCGTGCCCAGCACCAGCACAATGTCAACGCTGGCCAGCAGATTGTTTTTCAGGCCAAACTGCAAAGGCGTGTAGGCCAGGTTGAACAACAGGTTCAGAATGAACGGCAGCAGTACGCCAAAAGGCCATTGGCGCCTGACATACTGCACCAGCACATAGCCAAAACTGACGGCAATAATGATGTAAAGCGCTGTCCAGACCGGACCGAACGCCGAGGCCGGCGGTGCAAAAAAGGGTTTGACGAGCTGCGCATACCACGCCGCGCTGCTGGTGCTGTCCATAAGTGTGCTTTAAAGTGGGTGTGCCGGATTTTTAACACCGGTCCCCGGTTTGCGCATGCCTTGCAGTCCGATACTCAGGTAGGACGCAGGCGCAAGACTGCATACTTTGCCTGTACAGGACGCAGCCAGCAATGACTTCACATCCATTGCTGCGCAGCGCGCGTATTCTTGACACGGCTTGCGCCATGATGACCGCGGTGCTGCTTTGGGCTTTTATAGGGAAGCGACGTTATGAAAACCGGTTTTTCGCCTTTACATTTTTTTATTACGCGACTGGCGTGCCTAATGCCAGCAGCCCTTGTGCCAGCAGCCCTTGCGGCCTTGCTGTTGGGGGTGTCAGCGCACGCATCGCCCTTTACCCCGGCCGAAGAAAAAAGCGTACGCGCCGTGGTCGAAGGCCAGCTGGCGGCGCTGGCCAGAGACGATGCGGCCAAGGCGTTTTCGTTTGCGGCGCCGAATGTGCGCAAGGCCGTCGGCTCGGCGCCGGTTTTTCTGGCAATGGTGCGCACGAGCTATCCAGTCATCTACCGTCCGGCCTCAGTGGCTTTTCTCAAGCCCGAAGGCAAGGACGACCAGGCGATTCAGCGGGTGCAGATGATGGATGCCAGCGGCAATGCGTGGATGGCGATTTACAGCCTGGAGCGGCAAAAAGACAAGTCCTGGCGCATCACCGGCTGCCAGGTCGTGCCCAGCAAGGGCAGGATGACGTGAACGAAAGATCCTGCCTGCCCGTTTTTATAGAGCCGCTCACGCCTGTAAATAAAGGGCGACCGCTACAGCCCAACCGGTTTACCCCGACCCTTTTCCGGGCAGCCCCAGCCGTCTGGCCAGCCGGACCAGATTGGCGCGGTGCAAGCCCAGTTCCCGCGCGGCCGAAGCCCAGTTGTGGTGATGTTGCTCCAGGCATGCTTTTATCCGCTGGCGCTGGTGCGCCTCGGTCGAGGTGCGTAAATCCACGCCCGTTGCAGCGTCTTGCAGATCCGTACTGCTTTCAGGCCCCTCAGTCAGAGCGGCCTTTGCCTCTGCCGCAACGGTCTGTGGGGCGGCGGGCAAATCAAAATGCGCGGCCGTCAAAGTGAGGATGCGGGGCCGCGTGAGCTGACCGGCCAGCGCTTTCAGGGCGCTGCGGCTCACCAGATGCTCCAGCTCGCGCACATTGCCGGGCCAGTCGTGAGCCAGCAGCGAAGCCCGCGCACTGGCATCGAGCCGCAAATTGCCCAGCCCCAGGCGCGAACGGTTTTGCTCCAGAAAGTTGCCGGCCAGCAGCAGCACGTCATGCCCGCGTTCGCGCAGCGGCGGCACGACCAGCGGATAAACGCTGAGCCGGTGGTAGAAGTCGGCGCGAAAGCGTCCGCCACGCACCTCCTGGGCCAGGTCGCGGTTGGTGGCGGCAATCACGCGCACATCGACCTGGTGCTCGCGGTCCGAGCCCAGGCGCTGCAGTTGCCCGCCCTGCAGCACGCGCAGCAGCTTGGCCTGCACCGCCAGCGGCAACTCGCCAACTTCGTCCAGAAAAAGCGTGCCGCCATCGGCCAGCTCGAACTTACCGCGCCGGTCTGCCACGGCCCCTGAAAACGCGCCGCGCACATGGCCAAACAGCTCGCTTTCCACCAGCGTTTCGGGTAATGCCGCGCAGTTGAGGCTGATGAGCGGGCGCGCGGCGCGCGGTGACGCGGCATGCAGCGCCTGCGCCACCAGTTCCTTGCCGACGCCGGTTTCGCCCGTCAGCAGCACCGTCAGCTCGCTGTTGCCGACGATGGCGATTTCTTCCAGCAGCCGCTGGTAGGCCGCGCTCTGGCCGGTCAGCGTGGGCGGCGCGCTTTTTTCGGCCGCCAGCGCGCGGTAGCTGTCGGCGCGCTGGCGCTCGTCCTCGGCGCGCAGCGCCAGGCCTTGCATGCGCTGCACCACGCTGACGGTGGCGGCGGCCAGACTGGCAAAGGCCTGCAGGTCGTCCAGATCGACGGCTGACAGCCGTTCCTTGCCCAGCGAGTCCAGCGTCAGCAGGCCCCAAGGCTTGCCAGCCTTTTCGCCGACCTGCACCGGGCAGCCCATGCAGTCATGCACTTCCAGCTGGCCGTGCACGCCTTCGACCAGGCCGTCGTAGGGATCGGGCAGCGGGCTGTCGGCCGGAATGCGCGTCGGGCCGCCGGCCGCCAGCAGCAGCCCGAAGCGCGGGTGCTCGTCAATCCTGAAGCGCCGGCCCAGCGTATCGCTGCTCAGGCCATTGACGGCCAGCGGCACCAGCCAGTCGCCGTCGAGCTTGAGCAGCGCCACCGCGTCGCAGGGCAGCAAGGCCTGCATCGCTTCGAGCAGGCGGCGGTAGCGCTCGCTGTCGGGCAGTTCGCGCGACAGGTCATCGACCAGCGGCACCAGGGCCTGCAGCATCGGTTTGGCAATCAAATTGACTCCTTAAAACATCATTTTGACTACTTTGGAAGCGAGTCTTTTTGACGCTCCCGAGTCTCTGACATCGCCAAGTGGTTGATCCATATCAATCACCTGGCTGGCACGACTCTTGCGCAAGGAATGTACCGGCAGCTTGTCCGGCTTCGCAAGGTGCGAGGCGCACCCTGCCATCACTGGAGACTTCATGCTGACCCCCGAACAACGCGCCATCGTCAAATCCACCGTCCCCCTGCTGGAAACCGGCGGCGAAACGCTGACGACCCATTTCTATAAAATCATGCTGGCCGAGCACCCCGAGGTGCGGCCTTTCTTCAACCAGGCGCACCAGGCCAACGGCGACCAGCCGCGCGCGCTGGCCAACGGCGTGCTGATGTACGCCCGCCATATCGACCAGCTGGAGCAGTTTGGCGGGCTGGTCGCGCAGATCATCAACAAGCATGTGTCGCTGCAGATCGAGCCGGCGCACTACCCCATCGTGGGCGCCTGCCTGCTGCGCGCGATTCGTGAAGTGCTGGGCACCGAGATTGCCACCGACGAAGTGCTCTCCGCCTGGGCTGCGGCTTACCAGCAGCTGGCCGACATCCTGATCGGCGCCGAAGAAAAAATCTATGCCGATACCGTCGCAGCCCCCGGCGGCTGGCGCGGAGCGCGCGCGTTTCGCGTGGCGCGCAAAGTGGCGGAAAGCGCCGAGATCACCTCGTTTTACCTGGAGCCGCAGGACGGCGGCGCGCTGGTGAATTTTCAGCCCGGTCAGTACATCGGCCTGCGCCTGGTGGTGAACGGCGAGGAAATCCGCCGCAACTATTCGCTCTCGGCAGCGCCCAACGGCCGCGATTACCGCATCAGCGTCAAGCGCGAGCCGGGCGGCGTGGCTTCAGTCTACCTGCATGAGCAGGTGCATGAAGGCGATGTGCTCGATGTGTTTGCGCCTGCCGGCGAGTTTGTGCTGGCCGATGGCGACAAGCCGGTGGTGCTGATCAGCGGCGGGGTGGGTATTACGCCCACGCTGGCCATGCTGGATATGGCCTTGCAGGGCCAGCGGC
>JAYWDL010000137.1:0-6421 GCA_043779865.1 Polaromonas sp. | reverse complement strand
TAGGCGACATCTCCTACATCCTTCAGTGGTCTGGCAGCCAGGGCATCAGCTCGCCAGCGATCCGCTGCCACGTCTTCATGCTGCTCACCAAGCCCGTCTCTGCACCGTTGATCAAACAGTGGTTGATCCAGAAAAACCATGAAGTCCCGGTTCTGGCTGCACACCAGGCGCTGACCAAGACCGGCAACTCCCTGACCTGGGGACTGGACGTCACAGCCTGCCAGTCCGACAAGCTCATATATATAGCCCCGCCCGTGCTCAAGGGCATCAAGAACCCTCTGGGCAAAACACCCCGCATCTCACTGGTCAAGAAATCCAGGGACACCTATGACATCACAGGCCTTATCAACTCCACCGCCCAGAACCGCGCACTCACTGATACACGCGTCCTGGAGCTACGAGATCTGGCTGGACTGCCAAAAAGAAAGCTCACCTATAAGACGGTTGGCGCCTTTGAAGTCCTGTCCAAACCTGACGAGTGCATCGCTACCGAGATCAAGCAGGATCGCGGCTTTGTTTACTTCAATCTTAATGGGGGAGATTCGTGGGCTTATTACCACCCCGAAGACCGGCCTGACTACATCTTCAATTTCAAGGGCGAATCGACCTACCTCACGAAGGAGCTGCTGCCCAGCTATTGGGAGCAGCTCAAGTCCACCGCCTGCCGCACCAGCTCCAGCGGCACGACTTATCTGGCGTTTTTAGACAAACAGACCAGCACCTACTGGCGCGGCACCTATGACGCAGCTGTCGACGACCTCGACATCTACCCCGCCAAAACCGAGACCATGCTGCGCCACTTCGCTGACGCCAACGGCATGCCGCTCGGTGACTTCATCCCTGAATGGGACATGGAGTTCAACCCCCACGACAACGTCCGCGTCGACTTCAACAACCGCACCATCAACACCTTCCAGCTCACGGAGTACATGCGCGCGCCCGTGCGCAAAGTCATCAAATGCCCGCCGATGATCTTCCGCATCATTGACCACATCCTCAAGCATGACGCCGAAGCCATCGAACACTTCATGAACTGGCTGTCGTTCATTGCTCAGGAGCGAACCCGCACCCGCACCGCATGGGTCTTTCAAGGAATTCCCGGCACTGGGAAGGGCCTGCTGATCAATCGCATCCTGCGCCCTTTGTTTGGCGATGCCCAAACGGCCGTCAAACGCGCCGGCGAGTTGTCCGAGAAATGGACTGACTTTGTCGCCGGAAAGTTCATCGTCTTCATCGACGAGATTCAGTCCAGTGCGCTGAAAGACGAAGCCGGCGTCATTGCCAACCTGAAAAACTTCATCACCGAGCCCACAGCCACTATCCGCATGATGAACAAGAATGCGTTTGACGTCCCTAATCACACCAACTGGATATTCGCTTCCAACAAACCAGATCCTGTCAGTGTTGACAAGGACGACCGACGCTTCAACGTCGGTCCCTACCAGGGCAACAAATTCATGCCCACCGATGCCGAACTGGCGCTGATCCCCAAAGAGTTACAGGACTTCCACCACTTCCTGATGAGCTACCCGGTCAACAAAGACCAGGCCTGCTCCGTGTTGGACAATGACGCGCGCAACGACCTGATCGAACTCAGCCAGACCACCAGTGAAAGCGCCGCCAGCGCCATCAAAGAAGGCACTTTCAGCTTCTTCCTGGACCAGCTCCCCAGCAGCGACGCCTACAAAACAAACCTGATGGCACTCAACAAAGTCGAAGACTACCGAAAGGTGCTGCACGACATCCTGCTGCGCAGCAAGCCGATCTACCCTTGCAACATATCCCGGGACGAGCTGTTCACTCTGTTCAACTTTACAGTGGGCGGCATCAACGCCAGCCCAACGACATTCAGCCGGTTTCTCGGCCACCGCCAGATCACTGTCAAACCCGTGCAGATTAATAGCAAAACCGTACGCGGTGTACCAGTCTTCTGGACCGACATCGCCAGTTTCCCTGCCTACCTCGACGAACATTTCCCTCAGCCCAAGCCTGTTAAATATGTAAAGGCCAGGCCATGAAAGGCTACGGCTACGGCTACGGCTACGGCTACGGCTACGGCTACGGCTACGGCACCGGCTACGGCAACGGCAACGGCAACGGCGACGGCGACGGCTACGGCAACGGCAACGGCAACGGCGACGGCGACGGCGACGGCGACGGCGACGGCGACGGCGACGGCTACGGCTACGGCCGCGGCACCGGCGACGGCACCGGCGACGGCAACCCGCCCATCGTCTCGATATACGAGCACGAGGGCGACATCCGCTTGTCGCTGGCCTCACAGCTCGCTGTTCGACAACTGATCGGAGAAGATTGGTGAAGGGCAACGGCCCTGCCCGACAATCTGATGTAACGCCTGAAATCTTTTCTTGACACTCTACACACATTGCAATCTAATCTCTAACTTATGTCGAACAAAGATTTCATGCGCACCAGCATCTCCTTCCACGGCGACAACATCGAAGCCACGCTCGAAGCCAATCCACTGGTTTACCGGGCCGTATGGGATGCCTGTTCGGAAATTCCAAACGCATCGATCCGTGTAGACGCACACCCATGCTTTGACGACAACCCGCTGGAGTGGTCCATGACCATCGCCTCACCCACCGGTCGCCGCACGCTCACCATCACTCAGAAAAGCCCCACCGGCTCTGTGCGCTTCGCACACCAATAACCCGAAAGTCGCCTATGTCTTATGAAACCGAATCATTCGGAGGCGGAGCTGACAGTTTTGTCGACCGCGCACCGCCCAAAACCACCCAGATCATCAGACCGCCCCGCCTACGCAATAACCTGCCCATGCCCAATGAGGTACTCGAGCGCCCGGTTTACCTATGCCCTGAACTCAGCCGCACCTGCACCCGCCCGGGCGCCTACGACGCCTTCGATCTGCCGTCGATCTACGCCGGCAAAACCAAACCGTACCGGTTCGCGGAGTAAATCATGGGCTACCGCTCCACCGGCCTATGGGTCATCAAAGGTCCGGTCAACGACATCATCGCTGCCTGGACCGCCTGCCGGCTAATCAAAACGCCACCCAAACCAGCAGACTGGGGCTGCTTCAAAGTCTTTCACGTAGACGGTATCGGCTACATCCGTCTCGAATACCCAGATTGGAAATGGCATCAGGCTTATCCTGACATCCAGTTCTTCGAGAGTGTGTGGGACAACCTGGACGCGTTTAAGGAGGCCCAAGAAGAGCCAACTATTTCCGGCAAGCGAATACGCGTCGGCGAAGACGATGACGACACAGAGATTGAAACGTTCGGCGACGACCCGCCAGACATCTACATTTCACGCTCAATTAGTGACCATGAACCCAGCACCGGCGAACTATTCAGCAAACCATCATGAACATCCTGCTCAAACTCTTCCGCCGCGTCACGCCACTCGAAATGGCTGCCAAAGAATTGGCAGAAGCCGAGTTGTCGCTGCTACAAGCCCATACCGGCGTTGAGTATGCGCAGAGCCTGGTCAACTACCGAACCGCCCAGATCAACCGACTGAGACGCTTCATTGCGAGCACTGCCACATGAAGCATCAACTTTTGAAATTCGCTGCCGTCCTGACAGCTACAAAAAGAAAATCATGAACACTGAAAACAAAACAAGCTACTGTACCCTGTGCCGTGAGCCCCAAACAGAAACCCAGGACGGTTTCCAATGTCGCAATGGGCACCTAGGCGCGGGCAGTATACCTGCGGTATATGGCAATGATGATGATGAAATTGCTGACTGGGGCAACCTGACAAGACACCCCGCACAGGTTTACGAATTGGTAGCCGTTGTGGATAGTACTTGCGGCGGCAATCTGGCTGTCCAGGTAGTGAATACGTCAATTGCCTTGCGCGACGGGACAGCGCTCTATGTACATCAAGCTGCGAGATTTGCGGGCAGGAACAGTCCGGCTACGGCGGATTTTGATTTGCCAGCCGCTGGCGATTGTGCGCAGCCAGTACAGCCAACCCCAACCATCTAACCTCTCTTTTAGAAACCACCCAAGGAACCAAATCATGAAACCTTCCGCCATCCGCACCGCCCTGGCGCACCTCGTTACCAAGCAGCGTCCCGCTTTCCTCTGGGGAGCCCCCGGCGTCGGCAAGTCCGACATCGTCAAGCAGACAGCCGCGGACCTCGGCCTCGAACTGCGCGACGTACGGTTGGCGCTGCTCGACCCGATCGACCTGAAGGGCTTCCCTGTAGTCGACGCTCTGAAAAAGAACATGTCCTGGCTCCCGGCTAACTTCTTGCCTACCAAAGGCAAAGGCATCCTGTTTCTCGACGAGCTGAACAGCGCACCACAGGCTGTCCAGGCAGCTTCATACCAGCTCATCCTCAACCGCTGCATCGGTGATTACAAGCTGCCCGACGGCTGGTACGTCATGGGCGCCGGCAACCGTTCAGGTGACCGCTCAGTCGTCCACGCCATGCCGTCCGCTCTGGCCAACCGTTTCGTCCACCTCGACTACGACATCAGCGTCGACGACTGGAACGAGTGGGCCATGCACAACGAGATTCACACCGACTTGCGCGCCTTCATCCGCTTTCGCCCCAATCTTCTGCACAGCTTTGACGCGGCCACCAACCCGCGCGCATTCCCTTCCCCGCGCAGCTGGGCATTCGTCAACGACATCTATAAGAGCGACCTCAGCCAGGACCAGGAATTCGAGCTTGTCAAAGGCACGGTCGGCGAAGGCGCCAGCGCTGAATTCTCCGGCTTTGTGCGCCTGATTAAAGACCTACCAACAGTCGACGAGGTACTACTCGATCCGGCCAAGGCCCGCCTACCGGCCAGCCCGGCAGCCATGTACGCGCTGGCCACCGCGCTCGATGCCAAGGCCACCGTCGCCAACCTGGAACGCGTCATGGAGTACATCGGGCGCATGCCAGCCGAGTTCCAGGTGCTGTTTGTACGCAGCGCCCTGCGTCGGGACCGGAAGTTGGCTGCAACAAAAACCTTCATGGACTGGGGCATCAAGAACCAGAATGTGTTGACGTGAACAACTGGAGGCGGCCATGTGCGACATGAAATCTGACACGGCTGCGCGCTTGGTTGCGCTAGCTCAAAAATTGATCCTGGAGAATAACTTCGATGACGCAGCGGTAGTCTTACGCGCTGCTGCGCTGCTTGACGGAAGCCGATTTGAGCAGCTGACAAATCTGCCTGAAGATGTCCTGAAAGCTTTCAGCGACTGGACATTTAGCGATCAGTACAGCCTCCCACACATCCCATCATGACCGACCTCATCAACCGGAGCCGGAAAATATGACCCCCGCTCACTCACCCCCTCGTCTCGTAGTTCTAACTTCGAATTCCGTCGCCGTCTACAACGGCCGCAAGCTCGTCGCCTTCAGCAAAGAGCCGTTTGCCTACACCGCAAGCGAGATTGAAGAGATGCGCGTGGCTGATTACACACAGGAGCAGGCATCATGACTGCAGCGCTCACCCACAACGAGATCGAACGCTACGCCTTCATCACCGGGGACGCCGACCTGCAGGCCGTGGCCGCAGACGCCACTGACCTCGGGGAAGAGATTGCCCAGCTCGAAAAAGATCAGCAAGCCAAGGTTGAAGAGGCTTTCGATATGGGTGAAAGCTCCGGCATGGAATTTGATGCCCAGGCAGAGATCGCTGAACTCGAAGCCACCAATACCCACCTACTCGCGTCGCTGGCTGCCGAACGCACCAACCTCTACATACTGGCCCATGACCTGGACACAGGCGTGCTCAACACTGTCAAAGCCAGGCGTGAACAGGCTCACCGCCTACGCAAGCGAGCAGCCGCACTGCCCAAAAACTAAGAAATCATCATGATCCAATCCCGCGCAATGATCGCCCAGCTGTCCATCTCCCAATGGACGGCCCGCAAGCAAGATAAAAAAGTCTCCGCCCAAGTCGAAGCCTCGCACGGCGCCCACGACGCCGGCAAGTACAACAAGCTGCTGGTCAGCAAAGCCTTGCTCGACCCAATCAGCAAGCTCGCTGCCAAAGTGCGCGAATACCATTACAGCGTCACGCTGCCATGGAGCGATGCCGGCGCGTTGTTGCCCAGCACGCTGTTCATGGAATACGCGGCGAAGATGCGCGGCTTCAAAGCAGAATTTCAGAAATCCGTTGACTCCATGCTTGGCCAGTACCCTGCTGAAGTACAAGCCGCGCGCGTGCGCCTGGGCACTATGTACAACCCAGGCGACTACCCTAAAGCCTGGGAACTCAAAGACCGCTTCGCCATCAATCTGGAATTCATGCCTGTGCCCGACGCGCAAGACTTCCGTGTTGACGTTTCCAACGAAGCTCAGGACGAGCTGCGCGCCTCCGTCAGGCAGTCGGTGGCCGACCGCCAGGCCGACGCCGTTAAAGCCACATTCGCCCGCGTTCGCGACGTGGTGTCGAAGATCGCAGATCGACTGTCAATCGAGGA
>JAYWDL010000136.1:0-6424 GCA_043779865.1 Polaromonas sp. | reverse complement strand
TGGTCGGTGCTGTCTGGCGCATCGACGCCGGCCTTTACAAAATCTGCCATGCTGGCGCTCAACAACCAGCTGATTGATGAAAAAGCCGGCCTGCTGCGCCTTCTCGATCCGCCGTTTCAGCATTCGGTGAACAACCCCGGCTACATCCAGGCCTACCCGCCCGGTGTACGAGAAAACGGCGGGCAGTATTCACATGCCGGCGTCTGGGCGCTGATGGCGCAGGCCCTGAGCGGCGATTCAGAAGGCGCGTGGCGCAGTTTCGAAGACCTCAGTCCGGCACACCGCAGCGCACATCCCGAGCGCGGCCAGGTCTATGAACTGGAACCGTATGTCATCGCTGGCGACATCTACAGCGCTCCACCCTACGTGGGCCGGGGCGGCTGGAGTTGGTACACCGGCTCGTCCGCCTGGCTGTACCGCGCGGCGGTGGAAACACTGCTGGGTCTGGCCGTGCAGCCGGGCCGGCTGTCGTTGTCGCCCCGCCTGCCTGCGCATTGGCCCGCTGTCGAGTTGCGCCTGTTGCTGCAGGGGCACGACATCACCGTGCATTGGCAGCGAGAACGGTTCGAGCCCCCCCGTCCCAAGGCTGACCAGTATCCAGCCTGGGGCGAATGGGTTGACCTGGACACCCTGCCGACACAGGCGGTATTGTGGGTGCATGGCGAAGCGGGGCCTGCGGCACCCCATTCGCTATAAATTCAATAGCTGCCTTTGCCCAGCCTTAAACCGCCAGAGGCGAATTTCTTCATGAATCACCATTCGTCCTCCTCGAAACCATCAGCGGTGAGCGTCCATGGGCGTTCAAGATATCCGGACCTGAACGTCAGCCCCTGTTTAAACACCATTCCTGTTTCACAGCGCTGGAATCAAACTCAATGTGAATTTGAACGGTACCTTCCAGAGCCATTGCAGTAGCAAAACTTGTAAAGTTTTGCTCAAACTCAGCACTTTATCTAAGAGCTTGCCCCATGCTTGATTAGTTTCTCAATGCCAGCGTGATCACAAGCAACAGCATCGCGGTTTCAGGCCGCTGCCCCTATAAGCCGCCCTATGAAAAACTTCCTTACGCTGTCTCGGGTTGCCATTGCCGCAGGCGCCATCATGATCGGAATTTTTGCCTGGGGGCAGTGGCTGGGCGTGCCTGAGCCGGCACCTGCCAGCATTGCATTGCTGCTGCCCGACGACTTGCCTGAAGATTCTCCCTATATCCGAATGTGGCAGGACAGCGCCCAGGAAGAAGGCATCCTTTTAACCCCCGTCAAAATCAGCGACTGGGTGCGCGCCACCTCGCTCCTCGGGCAGCGCTGGGAGGGCGTGATCTTGCCGGACACATTTCATCGTCGCGTTGACAACAGCGTGATCTCGTTGTTGCGCAGCTATGTCGCGGGTGGCGGACATTTCATGCTGGTGTATGACGGCGGATTGTTCACGCCAGAAGGTTTTTACAGCACGGGCAAGTCACGATTTTCAGACCTGGCTGGTGTGGATTACGCAATGTACGAGGAACTGGGTGACGGGCTCGCAAAGCGCAGCCGTTTCGGGTTGGCGCATGCGGGTGATATGGAGCGCCTGCATATTCCTCCGGGACGATTTGCCTCCCGAACGCTCACCTTTGCATCCCGCGCAGCGATTCTGGACGATGGTGTCAAAGACTTTCCGGCACTTATCTTTGATTACAGTGCCTTGCCGCAGTCGTTTGCCACACTGGTCACGCGGGGGGCACCGTCCCAAACCCTGATGACAACTGACGACGGCGGCGTATTGGTGAGCCGTCAGCGCTTTGGCAAGGGCGAAACATTATTCGTCAATTTCCCGCTGACCTATCTAAAGCAGCGCACCGACGGCATCTTTTTACATGCCTTTTTGCGTTACTTTGCGGCCGACATGCTGAGTCAGCCAAGCCTGTCCAGCGCACCCGATGGAAAAGGAGGAATCGTGCTCAACTGGCATGTTGACGCCAAGCCGGCATTACCCGCACTCAAGCAACTAAAGGACGCCGGCATCTTCAACGAAGGTCCTTTCTCATTTCACTTTACGGCCGGACCCGATGTGAACCTGCCGGGCGATGGCGGAGGCCTTGATGTGCCGGCCAATCCTGAAGTTCGCAGCCTGATTCGGGGCTTGATTGCGCAGGGCCATACGGTAGGAGACCACGGCGGCTGGATCCACAACTATTTCGGCAACGGTATCAATGCGACCAACAAGGAAGCTTTCGAGCAGTACCTGACACTCAACGAGCAGGCGATGAGCGAAATCGCGGGCAGGTCTTCGCGTGAGTATTCGGCTCCCGTAGGCAATCAGCCGCAGTGGGTAACGCGGTGGCTGGAAACGCAGGGCTTCGCGGCTTACTACCTGACTGGCAATGTCGGCATGGGCCCTACGCACGCCTGGCTGGACAAGGAGCGAATGAGCTCGATGTGGGCATTTCCGGTATTGACCATGGGTCCGGTCGCCACTGCGGAAGACGCGTTTTTTCAGAATATCCCGGCTGCAAATTTTGGGAACTGGCTGAGCGAGGTGGCAAGGTTTGTCGAGCGTGATCATGTTTTGCGTCTGGTGTACTTTCACCCTCCGGGCGCTGTGCTGTACCTCAATGCGGTAAATAATTTCATCAACACCATCAAAGCCTGTCGGGAGGCCAATCGCTGCCAGTGGATAACCATGAGTCAGGCGGCAGACTTTCTGAATCGTCGCGAGCGCGTGCAATGGCAGCTCGACGTCCGGCCTGCCGGTCTGCGGCTCGTGGCTACAGATGCCAAAGACCTGGCCCACATGGCCTGGTGGGTGCCCAAGCGCCGCTTTGCGAAGCCTGTTGTGATTGAGGGTCTGGCCAAGGTTGACGAGCAGGATGAAAACTGGCGTATTACGGCTGCCACCGGTACCCGATTGAGGGTCGAGTTGAAAAATCTTTGAGCCGCCACTCAAAACTGCCTCAGCCTGCCTTTTTTCAGGATCCCAAAAATTCCCCAATGGGCTTGAGGTCCTCCACCCGGTCACAGACAGACTTGACGATCATGAGAATGGGGACGCCGAGCAGCAAACCCCAAGCGCCCCATAACCAGCCCCAGACCAGCAGCCCCAAGAACACCGCCACCGGACTCAGGCGGCTGGTGTGGCTGGTGAGCCAGGGAGTTAACAGATTGCCGACGAAGGTGTGAATGAAAAGTGAAGCGCCACCCACCACCATGGCCGTGTTGAACGAGCCAAACTGCATGAAACCGACCAGCGCAGAGGCCGCCGCCGTGATCAGCGAGCCGATATACGGCACAAAATTGAGCACGCCGGCGACCACTCCCCACACTGCCGCGTTGTCCAGACCAAGGGCCAGCAGGGCCAGCCCGGTCAACACGCCCACGACGACACTGGTCAGCAACTGCACCTGCAGGTAACGCTGGATTTGTTCGGTAATCTCATTCAGCGCATGCAAGGTGATTTTTTTGTTGCTGAGGCTAGGGGTTAGCTTGACCAGCTTGCGGCGAAACGCGTCACCCGAAAGCATCAGGAAATAGGTCAGAAAAAGCACCACGGTGGTCTGGCCTATCAGCGCGAGCAGACCAATGGTTCCCGTCCACAGGTAATCCTTGATATTGAAACGCGCGGCCTCGACGACGACGCGCGTGGCGCCACGATTGACGCCCGCCGCTGCCGCACTGTCCCGGGCAGCCTGCTCGATTTGCGCTGCGGCCTTTTGTACCGTATCCAGTGCACTTTCTGATTTGCCATTGCGGGTTTTGATAGCCTGTCCGAGCTTTTGCGCTGCCGCTGGCAAAGCCTCCAGAAGTTGCGAGGCTTCCAGTCTGAGCGAATAAGCGCCCGAGACAATTGCCCCAACTATGGCCAACAGCAACACTGCGGAACTTAACCACCGCGGCACATGTTTGACTTCCAGCCAGTTAACCAGTGGCGAAAGTGCATAACTGAACAAAACACTGAGCATGACCGGAATAAAGACCGCTTTCGCCCAATGCAAAACAAACAGGCTGGCCAGAATCGCCAGCAGCACCAGCGACATGTTTCGCACATCCACCGGCATCTGTAGCAGGAGGCGCTCAGGCTCAGGGAAATCGGTCACCTCTTCAGGCTTGGCCAGTGGCGCCGGCGCGTCATTTTCTGCAGTCATTTGTATTCCTCAAAAGCATCTAATCGAAACCTCAACAACGCAAAACCCCGTGCAAGCCGACCGGATTGCAATCGTCAACCCACGATGGCTTGCCGCACGGCGCCAAGCTGGCGGCGCGAGACTGCCAGCAACTCGTCGATGCCGTCGAGCCGCACCGCCCAGCCTTCGCCTTCCTCGGGGTCGAAATGCTTTTCAAGCTTTCGCACGGCGCGCCGCGCAACCAGTGCATTGCGGTGGATGCGCATGAAATGATGCGCATGGCGCTCTTCGAGTTCGCTCAGCGAGCCGTCCAGAATATAACTGCGGCGGGCGGTGCGAACGGTAATATATTTGAGTTCGGCCTTGAGGTACAGCACCTCGGCCAAGGGCAGCCGTTCTGTCCGGCCACGGTCCTGGATAATCAGCATTTCCTGAGGCATATTGGCCTGTGGCGCACGTAATGTTTGCACCGCACGCTCTACTTTTTGTAGCGCCTGCTGCAAGCGCTCAAGCCGCACCGGCTTGGTCAGGTAATCGACTGCTTCAAGCTCGAACGCCTGCACCGCATGCTTGGCATGCGCGGTGACAAACACCACGGCAGGCGGCTGGGGCAAGGCGGCGATGATTCGCGCCAGCGCAATGCCGTCAGTGCCCGGCATGTGAATATCGAGCAATACCGCATCAAAAGCCTGGCGCTGCAGGGCAGTCATGGCCTGCACCGCATCGGCAGCTTCTGCTCCCACCATGGCGGCTGGCGCCACGCAATTGCCCAGCAGGGTGCGCAAACGCGAACGAGCCAGGGCTTCATCATCGACCAGCAGTATGTTGAGTTGCTTCATGCAGGAATCTCCAGCCTGACCTGAAATACGCCATCCTTGAACGCAGTCTTGAACTGCGCCTGCACATCATGCAGCAGAAAAAGACGCTCCCGCACATTGGCCAGCGCCAGGCCGTGGCCCGGCTGGCCGCCACCCGAAGGCGCCGAATTGCTCACCTTGATGACCACGGTGCTGCCGCGCCTGAGCGTGGATATCTTGAGCTGCGCGCCACTGACGCTCGGTTCCACACCGTGCCGGACGGCGTTTTCCACCAGCGGCTGCAGCAGCAACGGCGGCAGTCTGGCCTGGTCTGCCCGTGCGTCCAGGCTCCACTGCACCCGCAGCCGCTCGCCAAAGCGGATCTGCTCGATTTCCAGGTAACGCTGCGCCAGCGCAATTTCCTGCCCTAGCGTGACCGACTCGGCCGGATCGGCCAATGCATGACGAAACAGCTCGCTCAGGTCTTCCAGCACCGCTTCTGCCTTGGCGGGCTCGGCGCGCACCAGTGCGATGGCGCTGTTGAGGGTATTAAACAGAAAATGCGGACGGATGCGCGACTGCAATTCAGCCAGCCGCGCTGCCGTAGCCGCTGGTGTTCGGGCCTTGGCACGCCAAAACAGTCCGGCCAGCACCATCGCAGACAGCAGCGCGCCGGCCGCTGCACTGGCCCACCATTGGACTGGTTGCAGCAATCCCATCAGCGCCAGCAGGCCGCAGCCATAAAGCCCCGCCAATGCACCCATTACCGTACCGGCAAGCCACTGGTGCGAAGCCTTTAGCCGGTTCAGGCGGCCCTTGAGCGCGCACACCGCAATCAGCCAGGCCAGCGTAGCGGGCAGCACGCCGCCAGTCAGCATTGAAAACCGCAGCAGCCAGTCCAGGGGCTGGTCCACGCCAAACATTGAGCCCACGCCTGTTACTGCTTCTACAAACAGCACTGCCCGCAGTACCACGCCCACGTGGCAGGCATCAAACATGCTGGCGCGAGGCACAAAAGGTGAAGCCATTGCGCCGTCAGTCAGCGTCAAGCCGCCATGCAGCGTGGAATCTTCAAAATTTTTTAGAGCGGTGTTCGGCTTCATTAAGGGAGGAGTGCTTGTTGCGGTTCTTCAGTTCTGGCTGGCGTTAAGGTGCCCAAGGGTAATCAGGCGCACAGATAAAATCGCATTAATGAGTATTGCACCGGTCGCAGCGTTCACGCTATTGGTTGAACTACTATTTTCAGCCATGCCCCGTCCCCTACTATCCCTAGCAGCGCAACGGTCCGTTGAACCGGGTCCGCGCCTGCCCGAAAAAGAAAGCCTGACGTGAATCAATTCGACAAAAAATCCCAAGCCTGGTCCGCCCTGTTCTCCGAGCCGATGAGCGATCTGGTCAAGCGTTACACCTCCAGCGTGTTTTTTGACAAGCGCCTGTGGCATGCCGACATTGCCGGCTCGCTGGCGCATGCCGACATGCTGGCAGCGCAAAAGATCATCGCTCCCGCCGACCATGCCGCGATCAGGGA
>JAYWDL010000135.1:0-6427 GCA_043779865.1 Polaromonas sp. | reverse complement strand
CCTGCCCATCACGGACGATTCGCATGATCTGCTTGCTGATCTCGTGCCGGTAGGCTAGCCGGGCTTCGTCAATTTCGCGGTCACAGGGCTCCGCAATCAAGGCATAGGCTAGACGACGGTTGCGCATGGCACGCTCGACAAAGGTTGACACCGCCGTGCGCAACCTGTCTGCCGGCGATTCCTGCCCCTGCGCTATCGCCTCAAGAACATCGACCTCGCGCTGCGACACCGCAGAAAGCACCTCGACAAACAGTTCAGCCTTTGATGGGAAGTATCTGTACACCGTGCCCGTGGCGAGCCCGGCTACCGCGGCTACGCTGCTGACCTGCGCTTCCCGCCAGCCGCCTTCGCTGACGAGTGAGCGGGCGGCGAACAAAATCTTGTTGCGGTTGTCGGCCAATCGAGCCTCGACGTTGTCAGTTTTCCGATACACCACAAAGAAATGAATTCAAGTTCATAATAAAATAAACTCTAACTCACTTCTTTATCCGGCGCAAGTTTTACGATGAGCGGGTACTGCACAGGCGCTCCACCAGACCAATCAGATAGGACTCAAACAGCAGCGTGGCATCTTGCCCGAACAGGTGGATGCGGCCGGTGTGTTGCAGCAGCAGCAAGCCCACGCCTTGCGCAAATAGCGAGGTATTTTCGCGCAGCGCGTCTTCGGCGCTCAGGCCCATCGCCCGCATGGCCTGATCGCACGGCCGCAGGGCATCGTACAGACGCGCATTGAGCTGGTCGTTGAGTTCGCAAGTCAGGCCGCGCGGCTGCATGCCCTGGACCAGATAAAACCCGAGATCCAGATCGCGTGGATTGGCCGCATAAAACCCGAACCAGGCGCTGGCTTTGGACAACAGCAACCCGGCGGGACTAATCTCGCCCAACCCGGCCGCATTGACCGCTGCATTCAGGCGTTCCAGCGATTCGGCCAGCAGCGCGCCGTAAATCGCTTCCTTGTTGTCAAAGTAGGAGTAAATCGCACCGGGGGTGTAGCCTGCCTGTTTGGCGATTTCGCGAATACTGGCCCCTTCAATTCCCAGCCGCTCAAACACCGAACGCGCGGCGTCTAACATCAACGCGCGGCGCGAATCGTTCATGGCTTGCTGGCGTTGTAGTCTGGCTTGCATGGCCTTGAATGTAAACGCAAACCTTCCTGAGCAAGCAACTATTGAACACTTGATAATTAAATTGAACAGTGTTTAAATTACCCCCCAATCAGGAGATAAACCCATCATGAATGCACCCGCCCCGACCGCCACGCTGATGTCTGGCGACGACTTTCGCGAATCGCTGCGCCGCTACAAGCCACGCGTTTTTCTGGACGGCCGGCAGGTTGCCAGCGTGGCTGACGAACGCGGTTTTGGCCCCGGCATCAATGCTATTGCCCTGACTTACGACTACGCGCTCAAGGAAAAATACGCGCCCATCATGACTGCGGTGCAGCACACCAGCGGCAAGCTGGTTAACCGTCTCTCGCACATCAACACCAGCAGCGGCGACCTGCTCAACAAGCTCGAAGCCGTGCGGCTGGTGTGCCAGGAAACCGGCTGCGCACAGCGCTACCTGACGCATGATGCGCTCAACGCCATCGGCCAGGTGTCGGCGCGAATCGACGACGCGCGCGGCACCACCGAGAACACCGCCCGGTTCCTGAACTACCTGCACCGCGTGCAGGACCAGGACTTGACGATCGCCATCGCCATGACCGACGCCAAGGGCGACCGCAGCAAGCGCCCGCACGAGCAATCCAATGTCGACAGCTACCTGCACATCGTCGAGCGCAATGCGGTTCATAACGGCCAGCGCGGCATCGTCATCAGCGGCACCAAGGCCATCGTGACCGGCGCGCCGTATGTGCATGAACTGCTGGTCATGCCGTGCCGCAACATGGGTCGGGAAGACGCCGACTTCGCCGTCTGCTGCGCCGTGCCGGTGGACGCGCCCGGCATCACCATGATTGCCCGCCCGGCGGGACGTCCGGGCGAAAAGCTTGAACATGGCGAAGCGCTGTTCAGCCGCAAATACGGCCAGAGCACCGCCGTGGTGATGTTCGACCAGGTGTTCGTGCCGTGGGACAGCGTGTTTTACGCCGGCGAATGGGAGCATTCGGGCCACCTCACCTACAGCTATGCGACGCATCACCGGCATACCTGCATTGCGGCGCGCGCCGGCTTTGGCGATTTGCTGATTGGCGCAGGCGCCCTGATGTGTGAGGCCAACGGTTTCGATCCTGGCAAGGAAACGCATTTACGCGAGCAAATGGTCGAACTCATCACCATCACCGAGAGTTTTTATGCCTGCGGCGTGGCCGCCAGCGTCTATGGCAAGCCAGATGAACACAGCAAGACCTTCATGCCCGATCCGGTGTTTTCCAACATCGGCAAGCTGCTGCTGGCGACCAAAATTTATGACATGCACCGCATTGCCCACTATGTGAGCGGCGGCCTGATCGTCACCCTGCCCGGCCCGGACGAAGACCATAACCCCGAAACCGGCGCAAAGCTATCGGAAGTGCTACGCGCCAATCCGGACGTGCCTTACGAGCAGCGCATCCAAACGGCCCGCTTCATTGAAGACCTGAGCGCCGGCTACCAGGGCGGCTGGTACAGCGTCATCAGCCTGCACGGCGGCGGCTCGCCGGCGGCGATGAAACAGGAAATCTACCGCAACTATCCCCTGGGCTCCAAGGTGGAACTGGTCGAGCGGATCTTGGCCCGCGGTATAGGCGCCGACGGCTCGCCTGCCGCTGCGCCGCATGACCCGAACCGTGCCATCACCAAAAATCGCCAGCCCGGCAAATGCTGCGACACCGGTTGCACCACGCCCGGCCAGCCGGTGATGGTGGATTTGCCTGATGTGGAGGCGACCTTGCCGTCACGTCGGCTGAATTATTGATCTTTCCATAGTTGATGACTTTCTTGCTGTTGTCATAAGCCTTGCGTTTAGCCTCGTCATCGCGAGGCCGCAGGCCGTGGCGATCCATCGTCGATAAGGCGCAGCCATGGATTGCCGCGCTGCGCTCGCAATGACGCGAAAGCTGTCACAAATCTTGAAAAGACCAATCGCAAGCCCGCGCCTATTACTATCATTTTAATAGCTAGTTCGGCCTGTACTGCTTACGCAAAAGGCCTATTTGATGCTTATTTTGTCGCAGGCGACACTACGGCGCGGGCAGTTCCGCAAAATTCAGCATGTGCGTGGCCAGCAGGGTTTCGGCCAGGAAACACACCAGCGCAGAAAGAAAGCAGACCACACCGGCCAGAAAGCACACCGTGGCGATTTTGAAAATCGGCAATTCGCTGGTCTCGCCCAGGAACAGCAGGATGATGGTCATGCCGATCAGGATGGCGCAGAAAGTCAGCAAGGCCAGACAAGCGTTAACGAGCCAGCCTCGTTGCCTCAGTCGCTGTAACTCGTCGTACATCTTTGCAGCTTTTGCCTTTTCAACGTCCCCGGGTTCCAGCCGGGTTTCGAGAAAGCGCGCCCGGTCAATGATGCGGGCCAGGCGCCCTGCCACCGCGCCAATCATGCCTGAGACGGCCGTCAGCAAAAACACCGGCGCGACGGCCAGTTGTATGCCATGAGTAACCGTAGAAAAGTCAGGCGCAAAATTCATCCGGTTCTTCCGTTGCATAAGATTGATGGACTGCCATTTTCTCATGCAGCAGGCCGGTCATGCGCTGACCAGAGCGCAGAAATCCGGCCATAAAGGAACACGTCATCTTCCACGACGAGCGCTTCAACAGCGCCCGGCCCCAGTCAAGATACGGGGCAGACCAGCTCAGCGGCTGGCCGGACATGGAAGTGCAAGCGAGTGCTTTTTTTCAGCAGTCCTAATGGTGCTCGCTCTCACTGTTGTGGCTTAAGACATAGAAACTGCTGGCCATGGGCGGAATGACGGACTGAAGGGCCTGCATCGCCGACTTCACGCCGCCGCCATTTTCGCGGCTTAGCATATGGCTCATGCTGCCCATCATTTCTTTTTGTGTCTGCAGCGCTACCACTGCAAGCTGCTGCCAGTATTGCCCTGCGCTTTGCAGATCGAGGCGCAGCAGTTCTGACTGAAGTTCCAGCAAGTCGGCAGGCTGGCAGGAACCCTTCAGCTTTTGGACCACCTCGCCATGGCGAGCCGATGCCTGTTGCGCCGTCTCTTGCTGGATTCTGCGCACCGCTTCGATGCCACGGCACAGCGCGCTGGTCATTTCAGCTTTCATCGCTAGTTGTTGACGGCCAAGGTCGGCCAGCAAGTTCCAGGGAACCTGCATATTGCCCGCGGACTCCTGGGTCGAGGGAGAGCTTGCACTGGAATTTTTTTCACTCATTTGAGTATCCTTTCGGGAGGTGGCGTGCGAGAGGTCAGATGAAGTCTGGCTATGGCGGGATGTATGGGTGGTCATTTGAGTTTCCTTTGGGGATGCGGAGGTTTAGGCAAAAGCGGCTGGAGGACGCTTTTTGCGGGTGGAAGGCTTGCAGACCGTGCTTGCGGTCAGGGCCGTGAGGTGGCGCAGGTCTCTATGGCTTGCCTGCAGTCCTGGCAAAGCCAAAACAGTTGTCTTCAATGCGCCGCCGTGCGGGCAGCATCTTGTCCAGTTTTTCTGCTGCACGTTCGGGTGGGTGAAAGTCCATCACGGCATGTGTTGGCTTGGTAGCCAGGCTCTTGAACACCGTGTTGTCCGTCCATGTGTCGTCCATTTCATCGGGCACGCCGCCGCTGACGCGCAGGATCTGCGCACGGTTTGACTTTGCGTTGAACAAGAAACGCTGCGTCAAGCTGATGCCCCATGAACTCATGAAAACCCCTTGTCAAAATTCCATTTAAGAAAGTCCCTGGTCGATTTTTGGGTTCTGGTACAGGCGGCCCAGGATTTGTCAAGTAATTGTGGGCGAATCTGCAACGAAAAGGTATGGTTGAGTATGTAAAAGAATTAACAAGAATCAACATCCGCATGCGCCAGGCCCGAAGCCCCGTTCACGGCAGCAAGCTTGCCGTTATCAGCAGTTTCCATGGCAGCGAAGGCGGCAGGCGGCTGCGCTTTAACGACCTAAACTGTATCGGCAAGCCTGTTCACGGTGACTGACAGGCAGTAACGACTTTCCGCCTTGAAGGCCACAGAACGGAAGGTCTCAGGCGGTGTTTTAGGACATCCAGAAAATCGGCGGCTCTGAAAACCTGGAAGATGCAAGACTGGCTGGCCAAACGCGGCGAATAAACCGGGAACCAGGCAAGCGTGGCCGCGCCAGAAGGCCTGGCCTAGCCAAACTTGCGTTGAGCCTCCAGCGCCAGCCCGGCGCCGATGCTGCCGAACATGTCGCCTTCCACGCAGAGGGCCTGCGGGGTGAGCGCCAGCACCCGCTCGCGCAGCAAGGGAACGCCGCTGGAGCCGCCGGTGAAAAACACCGTGTCAATGCCCGCTGCCGTCATTCCCGCGTCACACAGCAGGCGGGTCACCGTCTGCTCCACCGACGTCACCAGCCCATCGATAGCTCGCTCCAGTTCGGCCCGGTGCAGCGTTATCGTCTCGGCGGCGGCAATGCGGCCAATGTCGATCTGCGCCAACGGGGCATTGGACAAGGTAATTTTCGCCTCTTCCACCTGCAGCGCCAGCCAATGGCCCGCGCGTTCGCGGACCAGGCTCTGCAGCCGTTCCAGCTTGGGCCTGTCGCTGGCGTCGCGGTGCAGCTCGGCGATCTGCAACCACGACTTTTTGGTGTAGGCCAGGTTGATGGTGTGCCAGGTCGCCAGGTTGAAATACTGCGCCGACGGCATTTCCCGCCCGCTCTTGAGCCGGCTGCCCAGGCCCAGCATTGGCATCATGCTGGCCAGGCTCAGGGACCTGTCGAAATCGGTCCCGCCAATATGCACGCCGCCGCTGGCCAGAATGTCGTCCCGCCGCTCGGCCCGGCGGGCGCGCTCGGGGCCGACACGAATCAAGGTAAAGTCCGACGTGCCGCCGCCAATATCGACCACCAGCACCAGCTCTTCGCGCGAGATTTGCGACTCGTAGTCAAACGCTGCGGCAATCGGCTCGTACTGGAAAGCGATGTCGCGCAGGCCGGCCTGGCGGGCGATGTCTTCCAGGGTGTCCTGGGCGCGCCGGTCGGCCAATGGGTCGTCATCGACAAAAAATACCGGCCGCCCCAGCACGGCACGGGTAAATTCACGCCCTGCTGCGCTCTCGGCCCGGCGCTTGAGTTCGCAGATGAACTGCCCCAGCAATTCCCGAAATGGAACGGCGCGGCCCGCCACTTCGGTGTGCTCGTCCATCATGGAAGTGCCCAGAAGGCTTTTAAGCGAGCGCATCAGCCGCCCTTCGTGGCCTTCCAGGTAGTCAGCCAATGCGGCGCGGCCATAGCTGACATGGGCGTCTTCGGCATGGAAAAAGATGACCGAAGGCAGCGTCAGCCTGTCGTCTTCAAGCGCTAACAG
>JAYWDL010000134.1:0-6445 GCA_043779865.1 Polaromonas sp. | reverse complement strand
CTGTCCGCGCCGCTCACCGCCGACAACCGGGATTGCGTTCCCAAGGACGCTGCATTGCACGAGAGTTTTGAAGCCGACAAGCTCAACCAGCTGGTGGGCAAGTAAGCCTGCGGATCTTCAAGCCGGCCTGTGCAGTGCCCGTTCCAGAAAGTCAGCAGCGCGCAGGCATTGGCGGTCTGCGCGTGGCGCGCCGATGATCTGCAGACCCATCGGATGGCCCGTCACGCCGACGGCGCCGGCGACATTGACGCACGGCAAACCCAGCAGCGTCCAGGCGCGGTTGCACGTGGAAGCGCCGGTGCTGCCGTAGCCGGGCGGCGCTTCGTCCGGTGCGCTCGGCGTCATCAGCACATCGAACTGGCTAAACCATTGCACGCACGCCAGCCGGGCTTGAGCCGCGGTGTTCTGCGCGGCTTCGTAGGCGTGAGCGCTGATGTGCCGCGACGCGAGCAAATAGTCGCGCAACACGGCTGACAGCGCTTGGGGGTCCTTGTCCAGCTGGTCCACCTCGCGCGCCAGTGAGCGCCAGGCTTCATAGCCCTGGATCACATCCTGCGCCTCGAATACATCCTTCATCCAGACCGGCAGGGTGATGCTGCGGACCTCGGCGCCAGCAGCCTTTAACGCGCGGCGGCCTGTTTCTACCGCCTGTTGCGCGCTGGGGGATACCGGCCCCCAGGGATAGGCGTCAGGCACCCCGACCACCCAAGGCCGGGCTGGCGCTTCATCTGTTGCGCCCTCCATCGCAAGCGTATAACCGCTCACAGCCTGCGCAAACCAAGCCACCTCGCGCACGCTGGCCGCAAACAGGCCCACGGTGTCGAGCGACCAGGAAAAGCACTTGGCCCCCGAAATTGGCAGCAGACCAAAGCTCGGCTTGAATCCGGCAATGCCACAGTACGACGCCGGCCGGATGACCGAGCCGCCGGTTTGGGTGCCCACTGCAAAAGGGACCAGCCCAGCCGCGACAGCCGCCGCCGATCCGGCAGACGAGCCGCCTGGCGTGCGGCCCGCGGCATTCGGATTGCGGGTGGCAGTCGGGTTGAGAAACGCGAATTCGGTGCTGCTCGATTTGCCGATTACCAGGCCGCCCGCGCGGCGAATAGCGCTGACCATGGCCGCATCGTTGCCCGGGCGCGCACCGGCAAAGAGCGGCGAGCCATAGCTCGTGGGCAGATCGCAGGTGTCAAAAATATCCTTGACGGCGACCGGCAAGCCCTGCAGCGGACCGCCTGCGCGCTTCAGTTGACTTAATTGATCAAAGGCAATTGGCCGATCCAGCAAGGAAACAAACGCGCCCAGCGTGGCATCCAGAGCGTTGACCCTCTCAAAAGTGTCGGCAAGCAGGGTGGCTGCATCGAGTGTGCCCGCTGCCAATTGCAGGGCGGTGCCAATGGCTGGGGGCATCGGATGGTTCATATTGCGGGTGTTAGTGATGTTGCGGAATGGCGAATCGCCTTGTCACGAATCACCGCACGTTGGCGTAAAAAAATGGCGGTGGGTATGAATTTTAGGCTGATATGCCGCATTTAATTTCTTCGTCTGTCATCGCAGCAACGCGGTCATGCAGCTGTTGCAATATTTGGATTAGCTCGTCTTTTTTTGGTAGCCAAACCTCAGCACCGAAACTGGGCCAGCGTGGTTTTGAAACAGCATCTGGTGGAAGAGGAAAACATAGGCTGTCGCCATTCAGTTTTCCTTTGTTATCTTTAGCGCTGATTTAGGCCGGAATGCCTTGCATACCGCTGGGTCGGTTTCCAGATATGGCCCGCCTATCAGGTCAATGCAGTACGGGACGGCGGCAAAGATACCGGGCATGACTGACTCGCCGGTTTCGGTTTTCAAGCCTTCCAGCGTTTCCTGGATGGATTTGGGCTGGCCGGGCAGGTTAAGGATCAGGCTACTGTCTCTAATCACCGCGCATTGGCGTGACAGGATGGCGGTCGGCACGAATTTCAAGCTGATCTGCCGCATTTGCTCGCCAAAGCCGGGCATTTGCCTGTGCGCCACAGCCAGCGTGGCTTCGGGCGTGACATCGCGCAGCGCAGGACCCGTGCCGCCTGTGGTCAGCACCAGCGAGCAGCCGGCATCGACGAGCTCAATCAGCGTGGCGCTGATACGTTCCTGTTCGTCGGGAATCAGCCGCTCTTCAAACGTGAGGGGATTTTTCAGGGCGCGCGTGAGCCAGTCCTTCAGAGCGGGCAGGCCCTTGTCCACATAGACGCCCATAGAGGCCCGGTCGCTGACCGACACGATGCCGACTTTTACTGAATCGCAGGCAGGGTGATCTGCCTGGCTCATGCCTCGGGTTCCTGGCTCATCGCCTGCCTGACCAGCTGGAAAATCTCGCGGTAGGCCTTGCCGTGACGTGGCGCCTCACCCGCACTTTCGGATTTTTCAGGCTTGGCATCCTTGCGGGCCTGGCGGATCAGTGCTCGTAATTGCTGCGAATCAGTGCCGGGGTACTCGGTGAGCCAGGTTCCAAGCGCCTCATCAGAGGCGATCAGCCTGTCGCGCCACTGCTCGGCCAGGTGCAGCGTCAGCGTAAGCTGCGCCGAGCCGTTGAGCTGTTCGTCGATGGCCGCGCGGATCGGCTCATCGTCAAGCGGGCGCATCAGCTTGCCGATGAACTGCATCTGGCGGCGCCTGCCCTCGAAATTGGTGATACGCCTGGCCTGGGCAATCGCGTCCAGCAGTTTTTCAGGCAGATCCAGGCGCGCCATCAGGTCGGCGCGCAGCGTCAGCAGCGCTTCACCGAGCGCCTGCTTTTCGCCGGCCTCGGCTTTGAGCTGGGTCTTGCTGGGCGGCCCCACTTCTTCGAGGGCAATTTCTTCGGGTTTCACTAACCGGCCGTTGGACCAGTAGCCTTTTATGGCCTTGGGAGTCTTGTTGTTCATAGCAGTCAGTATCATAGCTACCCATATGACCCAAAAATCCTCTGTCCGTTCATCCCGCAGCACTTCTCGTGCTATTGGCAAGCAAACCAGTCAACCCGAGGCAGGTTTCAGCTACCACCGTGATTTTTTCGAAGACCTGGTCGATACCGCGCTGGGCCACGCCAAAAAACTCGGTGCCACCGATGCGGCCGCTGAAGCGTCGGAAGGCTGTGGCCTGTCGGTCAGCGTGCGCAAGGGCGAACTGGAATCGGTAGAACGCAACCGCGACAAGTCGCTGGGTGTCACCGTATATGTAGGCAAAAAGCGCGGCAATGCGGCCACCAGCGATTTTTCAAAAGCCGCCATCCAGCAGACCGTGAAGGCGGCTTACGACATTGCGCGCTTCACGGCGGAAGACGAAACATCGGGCCTGCCCGACGAGCAGGACATTGCCCGTGAGCACCCGGCGCTGGACCTGTTTCACCCGTGGGCCATCACGTCGGAAGAAGCCGCCCAGCTGGCGCTGCAATGCGAAGCCGCTGCCATCGCTACCTCCCGCCTGATCACCAACAGCGAAGGCGCGGGCGTATCGGCCCAGCAAAGCCATTTTTTCACAGCTCATACCAAGGGCTTTCGCGGCGGCTATGCCAGTTCGCGCCACAGTATTTCCGTTGCCCCCATTGCCGGCAAAGGCAGCCAGATGCAGCGCGATGCCTGGTACAGTTCGATGCGCGACGCCGCCGATCTAGCCCGCCCGGAAGTCGTTGGCCGATATGCCGCCGAACGTGCGCTGGCGCGACTGAAAAGCCGGAAAATTCCGACTACCGAGTGCCCGGTGCTGTTTGAGTCCCCACTGGCGGCGGGCCTGCTGGGCGGCTTTGTACAGGCTGTCAGCGGCGGCGCTCTGTACCGGAAAAGCACATTTTTGGCGAACAGCCTGGGCAAGCCGGCTTTCCCCAAACATATTGATATCAGCGAAGACCCGCATCTGCTCAAGGGCAAGGGCAGCGCGCCGTTTGATGAAGAGGGTGTCAAAACCAGCGCCCGCCAGGTCGTGGAAGCCGGATGCGTCGCCGGCTATTTCCTGAGCACCTATTCAGCCCGCAAGCTCGGCATGCGGACAACAGGCAATGCCGGCGGCTCGCACAACCTGGTACTCACCAGCCGCAAGACGCGTGCCGGTGACGACCTGGAGGCCATGCTGCGCAAGCTGGGCCGGGGGCTCTTTGTGACTGAGCTGATGGGGCAGGGCGTGAACTATGTAACGGGTGACTATTCGCGCGGCGCTTCGGGCTTCTGGGTCGAGAACGGCGAAATTGCGTTTCCGGTTGAAGAAATCACCATTGCCGGCAACCTCAAGGACATGCTGATGGGTATTCAGGCCGTCGGTGCCGATGCATACAACTATGGTGCAAAGACCGTGGGTTCGATTTTGGTGAGCCGGATGAAGGTGGCTGGTTCCTGATTTTAGGCGCTGTCGCAATTCTGGCGGGCATCTCCAGCTATTGATTCAATAGCGCCTGATGGGCTGCATGCCGGACCGCAGACCGGTTTGGCATCAGCCTGCCAGCGCAGCTTTCACCGCAGCCGACACCTGGCTCATGTCGGCCTTGCCCGCCAGCCGGGCTTTCACCGCGCCCATGACCTTGCCCATGTCGGCGGTGCCTGCTGCACGTCCCAGGTCAGCGGCCAGCCCGGCAACAATGGCCTTGACTTCGGACGTGACTTCTTCGGCGCTCAGACGTGCGGGCAGGTAGCCCTGCAGTACCAGCAGCTCGGCGGCTTCCTTGTCGGCCAGGTCCTTGCGCTCGGCTTTCTCAAATGCCTCAATCGAATCCTTGCGCTGCTTGATCAGCTTGTCAACGATGGCGACGGCCATCACGTCGTCCACCACCACGCGTTCGTCCACCTCTTTTTGCTTGATCGCCGCCAGCAGCAGGCGAATCGTTCCCAGGCGCTCGCTGTCCCTGGCGCGCATGGCGTTTTTCATGTCTTCTGTGATTTGTTCTTTGAGTGTCATTGCGGACTCCTGAAGGGATGCTGATTTAAGGATTGAAAAATACGGCGCTGAAAACAAAAAAGCCCGCAGAGCGTCCTCTTGCGGGCTTTGAGCTGCCAGAAGGCTGTACGGATTAGTACAGTTTCTTGGGCAACTGCATGGCGCGGATGCGCTTGTAGTTACGCTTGACGGCGGCAGCCTTCTTGCGCTTGCGCTCGGCCGTTGGCTTTTCGTAGAACTCGCGGGCGCGCAGGTCGGTCAGCAGGCCGAGTTTTTCGATGGTGCGCTTGAAGCGGCGCAGAGCCACGTCAAAGGGTTCGTTGTCTTTTACGCGAATGGTGGTCATTGATGAATTGATCCAAAAGATGCACCTTCATTGATCTGATCAGGATCAGGCCAGGTGCGGGTTTGCTAGCAAAGCCTAAGATTATAGCAGTCTGAAAAACAGCCACTTTGCGAATCATACAGAGCCTGTTCGGCATGGCGTGCCGCCAGCGCCTGCGCGCAGGCAAACCCTGACGCCCAGGCCCACTGAAAGTTGTAGCCGCCCAGCCAGCCGGTGACATCGACGACTTCGCCAATGAAATACAGGCCGGGTTGCTTTGACTCCATGGTTTGCGATGACAAATCGCGGGTGTCTACGCCGCCCACCGTGACTTCGGCTTTTTTGTAGCCTTCCGAGCCGTTGGGTGTCAGCTGCCAGTCGGCTAGGCGCTGGGCCAAGCCCAGCAATGCCTTGTCGGTGGCGTCTGCGATAGGGCGCTGCAGGGCCGGGTCGGTGCTTACCCACGCGTCGGCCAGGCGGCTGGGCACCAGGCTGGCCAGCTCGTTGGCGATCAGTTTTTTGGAGCTGGTTTTGGCGCGCAGCAGCGTGGTGGGCAAGTCCAGGCCGGGGGCGAGGTTGACGCGCACCGCTTGGCCTTCGCGCCAGAAGCTGGAGATTTGCAACACGGCCGGGCCGCTCAGACCTTTGTGCGTGAAGAGCAGGTCTTCTGCGAACACGACGGCTTTTTTGCGCTGTTTGGGTGTGGCGTCTGGCGAGCCCGTTTCTATCAGCACCGGCAGCGCCAGCCCGGCCAGCTGGGCAAACGGAGCCCAGTCTTCGCCGTCAAATGTCAGGGGAACCAGCGCCGCCCGTGTTTCAACCAGGCGCAGGCCAAACTGCTGGGCAATTCGGTAACCAAAATCAGTCGCACCTATCTTGGGGATGGACAGGCCGCCGCTCGCAATCACCACCTGCGGGGTTTCAATCAAACCCCGGTCACTATTAATGTGATAGCTGCTTGCGCCCGTATTTATTGGGATAGAGTCACTTTTGACTATATTTTTAATGCTGCAAGGCTGCCAGCGTGTGACGTTGCCCGCAGCGCATTCGGCCAGCAGCATGTTGATGACATCTTCGGCCGAGCGGTCACAAAACAGCTGGCCTTTGTGCTTTTCATGAAAGGGCACGCCGTGCTTTTGCAGCAGTGCGATGAAGTCCTGCGGCGTGTAGCGCGACAGGGCAGAGCGGCAAAAATGTGGGTTGTCGCTTAAAAACTGTACCGGTGTCGTGTCGCGGTTGGTGAAG
>JAYWDL010000133.1:0-6445 GCA_043779865.1 Polaromonas sp. | reverse complement strand
GGCCAAGGCTGCTGCGTCAAAGCGCCAGTGCGGCCAGTCGGGCTGCTGCCAGATATAAAGGAGGTCGTCTGCGGTATCCATGCGGTGATTATGGCGCTAATTCACCGCACAATGTGCGGTGAATTAGCAGAACAATTACCGCATTGCCATCAATGAGCCGGCAAAATTCAAGCTCAACCCCCTGAAGATGCGCGGCGCTGGCGCCTTATTGATCCTGATTTGATAGCTTCTCCCGCAGGCAGAACGTGCGCTAGAGCCAGATTTAACTATTGAAGCAGCAGGGTAGCCAACTCCTGCAACCCAATCGCCTGCGCGCCGTTGCGCAGCGCGATGCGTTCAGTGCCGGGTACACCACGTAACGCTGCTCGATCTGCGGGTCATCACAGGCCAGGGCAAAACCTTTATCCGGGCTGGGCGCCATCGAGCACTTGACCTCGATGGCGATTTCCGGGCGGTCGCCTTTCTCCAGCAGCAAGTCAATTTCGGCGCCGACCTGGGTTCGGTAAAAATATGGCACCCTTCGACTGCCCGCAGCATCATCACCGATCCGACCGGCACCATGCTCGGTCTCTGGAAGACCAAGACCTGAAGTGGCAGATACCAAGGAACTCCAATGACCGATCTCTCCACCTTCCCCATCACCCACAAGTGGCCCGCCCAGCATCCCGAGCGGCTGCAGCTTTACTCCCTGCCCACGCCCAACGGCGTCAAGGTGTCGATCATGCTGGAAGAAACCGGCCTGCCTTATGAACCGCATCTGGTCAGCTTTGACACCCATGACCAGCTATCGCCCGAATTCCTCTCGCTCAACCCCAACAACAAGATTCCGGCCATCCTCGACCCCAACGGTCCGGGTGGCCAGCCGCTGCCGCTGTTCGAGTCCGGCGCGATTCTGCTCTACCTGGCCGACAAAACGGGCTTGTTTCTCTCGCAGGATGCGGCGTCCAGGTACGAGACCATCCAGTGGCTGATGTTCCAGATGGGCGGCATCGGCCCGATGTTTGGCCAGCTTGGCTTCTTTCACAAGTTCGCCGGCAAGGACTATGAGGACAAGCGCCCGCGCGACCGCTACGTGGCGGAGGCAAAGCGCCTGCTTGGCGTGCTGGACCAGCGGCTGGCAAGCCGCGCCTGGATCATGGGCGACGCCTACACCATCGCCGACATCGCCACCTTCCCCTGGGTGCGCAACCTGGTCGGGTTCTACGAGGCGGGTGATCTGGTCGGCATACAGGATTTTCCGCATGTCACGCGGGCGCTGGCGGCGTTTGTCGCCCGCCCGGCTGTGGCGAAGGGGCTTGGAATACCCCAGCGGACCTGATTTGATAGCGGCTCACGCAGGCAGAACAAGGGCTTTAGCCTGATTTTTCTTGAAGTTTTATGACTTTTCAGTCACGCCGCGTAAGCCGATTTAACCAATATACGGCTCACTTATTGAGCCATATTGACTAAAATGCGGCGCATGCCCACCTAAACGGAACGCGCTCAACAAACCTGCATCTGGCAATGCCCAGGCTGGCCGACGCTCGGGTTTGATGCTGCTGCCCTCGCCCTCGCCCTCGCCCACGCCCACGCCCACGACTTAAATTTGGCTTATCTGCAGCAGGGCCGATAGTCAGGCCTGATGGACGCCCTTGGGCTGACGGGCGCCCAGGAGATCACCCGCGAGTTATGGGTGCAAGAGGCGATGGCTGCGGCGGCTATGAAGGGCGAAAGGCGCGCCAGCTCAGTGCCAGCCTCCAGCAACACGCGCCGCAGGTTGCCGTGGTGATAGATGACGTGCGGATCTGACCGACAGGAGGTCGGCGCTTCGTCCGACGCTCCCGCTTTGCGTGAAAAGCCAGCCTCGGGTTTTAATAAAGAAAACCGTCTTGACCCGGAAAACTTTGGGGTCGTCAACTTGAACCGGCAATTCAATCTTCAAAGGGGCAAACCCATGGCCACCCAAATATTCGTGAACCTGCCCATTAAAAACCTCGAGAAGTCGGTGAAGTTTTTCACCCGGCTTGGCTTCACGTTCAACCCCCAGTTCACCGACGAGAAGGCCACCTGCATGATCGTCAGCGAAGGCATTTACGTGATGCTGCTGGTGGAAGCGTTTTTCAAGACCTTCACGCCCAACCCGATCTGCGACGCGAGCAAAAGCACCGAGGTGATTCTGTGCCTCTCCAGTAACAGCCGGGACGCGGTGGACGAGATGGTGCGCGACGCGGTGGCAGCGGGCGCGAAGACGCCCAACAAACCGATAGACCATGGCTTTATGTACCAGCATGGTTTTCAGGACCTGGATGGGCACCTGTGGGAAATCATGTTCAGGGTACCCACCGTCGTCAACATAGGCCCCGAAGATGTCTAGGTAAATGGATGCTGAATTTGCCGTCAAGCGGAAAGCAAATCAATCACGACACCCAAGGAGAACACCATGGCAAATCCCTTCGTACATGTGGAACTGAACACGACCGATCTCGACAAGGCGAAAGCCTTTTACGGAAAGCTTTTTGACTGGAAAATGCAGGACCTGCCGATGCCGGAAGGCTCCTACACCATGATTGACGTGGGCGGAGGAACCGGCGGCGGAATGATGACGCAGCCCATGCCCGGCGCGCCTTCTGCCTGGCTGCCTTATGTTGAAGTCAGCGACATCGAAGCGGCTACCGAGAAGGCCAGGTCGCTTGGCGCCACCGTGTGCAAGGACGTCACGCAAGTCATGGACATGGGCTGGTTGAGCATCATCACCGACCCGACCGGCGCCATGCTGGGACTCTGGAAGACCAGGACCTGAAGCCGTAGCCGCCGGGCATGTGCCCGCCCAACTCCGAAGAAAAAATCATGCATGCGACTTTTTCGCATTGGCGAGGTCACGCGCCAGTTCACCGCCCTGGGCGACGGCGGAAAGGTGCAGATGCCACTGACCAAAACCTTTTTTGCCTCGTTTTTTGGCATGGTGGCTGACCGTTTTGGTGTGTCGTGGATGGCCATCGTGGCAACTTGAGGTAGCAAAGCATTGAAGTTTCAACACTTCAGTTGCCACCTGTCCTCCTACCTGCGGCCCGGATTGTTGGGCCGGCGATCAAGCCGGTTGCGCACCCCATCACCGTCATTGTCACCGTCACCGTCGCGATCCCGGTCGCGTGCCATGGCCCGGGCGCGGCGCATGCAAGTGAGACCGCGGCCCATGGCGTGGAAAGGCGCCGGGTGGGGGAATCCGGTTGTAGCCTCTCGGGTAAGCATAGGGGTAGGAGTAAGGGTAGGAGTAGGGGTATGAGTAGGGGTAGCCGTAACCGCCGTACCGATAAACACCGCCGCCATAGAGGTACACGGGCTGCTCCACCATATAGGGAGAGCCCGCGCCATAGGTTTCATAAACTGGCGCCGGGTACACAGCGCAGCCAGACAAACCGGCAGCGGCCAACAGCAGAAAAAGCGTTTTCATAAAAGCCTCCTGACACCCGCCAATACAGTTGCCGGGCAAACTTATTTTGGCGCGAAGCAGGTATCGCTGCTGTGTCGGATTGTGCAGGATGTATGTCTGTCTGTTACCAGATGTGCTGCAGCGAGCGACGTTGCAGTCGGCAACACATCGACAAGGCCAAGCTCGACCAGCACAACAAACGCATTCGCGATCCGGGCATCAAGTCGTTGCAGCGCGAACACGCCGGGAGCACAATTCACACTCCAACGGAGGAAATGAATGAAACGCAGAGGGTTGTTGACGCTAGCCAGCTGGCTGGCGCTGGGCGGGCCCGCCTGTTCGGCCTTGCCGGAGGCGCGCGGCCAGCCCAGCTACAAAGTGTCCGCCGAACAACTGCAGCGGGCCGTCGCGCAGCGTTTCCCGCTGCGTTATCCGGTGGGCGGGCTGCTTGATCTCAATGTGCAGGCGCCGCGACTGCGCTTGCTGCCCGAGCTGAACCGCCTGGGAACGGAGATGGTGGTCGAGGCCGCCGGCCCGGCCCTCAAGCGCAGCTACACAGGCGCGTTCGATCTGGATTTTGCGCTGCGTTATGAAGCCAGCGACCAGTCGATACGCGCCCATCAGCTGCGCGTCAATTCACTGCGCTTTTCCGGCCTGCCCCCGGGCTCGTCCGAACTGCTCAATGCCTACGGTCCTGCACTGGCCGAGCAAGCCCTGCAAGAAGTTGTTCTGCACCAGCTGCGCCCGCAGGATCTGGCATTGGCAGATGCCATGGGACTGCAGCCAGGCAGCATCACGGTCACGCCGCAGGGGCTGGTGATCGGCTTCGTGACAAGACAGCCGCGCTGAAGGCACAGGGCCCGGCCCTGATCTGATAGCGCGGGCCGAAGAGGGACATCGATTCAAGCGCCTGAAGTCAAACAGCCGCCTGCGCCAACGCTTCGGGCGTTTCATCGCTGCCCATCGGGAATTCACCGGCCTGCAGCCGCGCCAAGGTCATTCCCGGAGAGTTTTCGCTGACACGTAGCGGTGGCGGCGCCTTCGGCTGCTTTGGCTGCGCGGGCTGGACGGGCCGCGCAGGCGGCGTGGGTGGAGTGGGCTGTCTCGGCTGCGCCGGTTGCCTGGGGTCTGAGCTGCATGCCGACAGGAAAAGACTGAGTGCCAGCAGAAAAACCGGGACAGGTGTACGCATGGTGTTGAGTGAGGTCAGGATAGGGCCACTCTAACCCAGCTTGACTGGTATGAAAAACCCCGGCCCTGCGGGGAAAAACCGGGTTAACCGCCGGCAGGCTAAGCTGTAGCAACTTTTCCCATCACTCCCCACGCCATGAAGATCAAAGCCGCCTGCACCCTGACCGTGACCGCCGCCACCGATTGCACCCTGATTACCATGCTGCGCCCGCGCAGCGGCAAGTCGCAGTGGATCATCAGTGACCGCTACGACCTGCAGCCGTGGGTGCCATCGACCGAGTTTATTGACAGCTATGGCAACCTTTGCCAGCGCCTGACTGTTCCGCAAGGCACGATGCGCATCGCGGTCGAGGTGACGATGGAGGTTGACGAGCAGATTGCCGTTGCGCCCGACGCGCCGTACACGCCGATTGCCGAGCTGCCCGACAACGTGCTGCTATACCTTTTGCAAAGCCGCTATTGCCCTTCGGACAAGATGCAGGAAAAAGCCCTGGAGGTGGCAGGCACTGCGCGGCCCGGCTATGCGCAGGCAGAGAAAATTCGTTCGTGGATCAACAAGAACCTGGCCTACCGATACGGCGTCAGCTCGGCCGCCACCGATGCGCTGGACACGCTGGAGCACGGCGCCGGCGTATGCCGCGATTTTGCCCATGTCGGCATCGCGCTGTGCCGCAGCCTGCAGATTCCGGCGCGCATGGTCGTCGGCTACCTGCACGGGCTCGAACCGATGGACCTGCATGCCTGGTTTGAAGCTTTTGTGGGCGGGCGCTGGTACACCTTTGACGCCACGCAGGATGCGCCGCGCGGCGGGCGCATTGTGCTGGCTTACGGCCACGATGCAGCTGACGTTGCCTTTATTTCGGACTACGGCGCGCTGCCGCTGCAAATGGACAAGATGCGGGTCGAAGTCACTGCGCTGGATGAAGCGTCTATCTGAAGCCGGGCTGACTGCACTTACGGCAACTTTCGACCATGCAACTTCCGCCGCCACCGCCCTACCTGGCTGACCGCCGGGTCGTTCTACGCCACTCTGCAGGCGCCTTGGCGGCACTGGCGCAAGCAGGAACGCTCTCACCCCTTCAGGCCACACCCATGAAACCATCCATCAACACCCGCCCGATTCCTTCCACTGGCGAAGCGTTGCCCGTCATCGGCTGCGGTACCTACATCGGCTTTGATGCGGCGCCCGGCAGCAGCGACTATGCCCAGCTGCCGGGCGTGCTTGAAACACTGTTCGCCGCTGGCGGCTCGGTGCTCGACAGCTCGCCGATGTATGGCCGCGCCGAAACCACCACTGGCGAGCTGCTGGCCGCTGCGGGCAGCCGCCCCAAGGCTTTCATCGCAACCAAGGTGTGGACCAGCGGGCGCGAGGCCGGCATGGCGCAGATGGAGCAGTCATTCGCGCGGCTCGCTACCTCCCGCATCGACCTGCTGCAGGTACACAACCTGGTGGACTGGCGCACCCAGCTGGCCACGCTGCGACTGTGGAAGGAAGCCGGCCGCGTTCGCTATATCGGCATCACCCACTACACCGAATCGGCCTATGCCGAGGTGCAAGCCGTGCTGCGCGTCGAAAAACTGGATTTTCTGCAGATCAACTATGCGCTGGACGACCGCGCGGCGGCCGAACACGTCTTGCCGCTGGCGCAGGAGCGCGGCGTGGCGGTGCTGGTCAACCGACCGTTTGGCGGCGGTGGGTTGCTGCGGCGGCTGGCGGGCAAGCCGCTGCCCGGCTGGGCGGCAGAAATCGGCTGCAGTAGCTGGGCGCAGGTGCTGCTGAAGTTTGTGCTGAGCCACCCGGCCGTGACCTGTGCCATTCCGGGCACCAGCCGGCCCGGGCACATG
>JAYWDL010000132.1:0-6448 GCA_043779865.1 Polaromonas sp. | reverse complement strand
GCTGGCGGCCACCTGCTGATCGAAGACGTTCCCGGCGTCGGCAAAACCACGCTGGCGCATGCGCTGTCGCGCGCCTTCGGGCTGCAGTTTTCACGCGTGCAGTTCACCTCCGACTTGATGCCGAGCGATTTGTCCGGCGTGTCAATCTATGAGCGCCAGAAGGAATGCTTCGTATTCCACCCCGGCCCGATGTTCGCCCAGGTGCTGCTGGCCGACGAAATCAACCGCGCCAGCCCCAAAACCCAGAGCGCGCTGCTGGAAGCGATGGAAGAAAAGCAGGTCACGATCGAAGGCCAGACGCGCCCGCTGCCGCTGCCGTTTTTCGTCATTGCCACGCAAAATCCGCACGACCAGCTCGGCACTTACGCGCTGCCCGAGTCGCAGCTGGACCGGTTCCACATGCGGATTTCACTCGGCTACCCGGACCGCGCCGCCGAACGCGAGCTGCTCAAGGGCGCTGACCGGCGCGACATGGTCGAGTCCCTGCCGGCCATGCTGTCGCCGCAGGAATTGCTGGAGCTGCAGCAATGCGTCCAGCGGGTACATGCCGCCGAGCCGCTGCTGAACTACCTTCAGGACCTGATCGCCGCCACCCGCTCGGGCCGCTGGTTCGTGCAGGGCCTGAGTCCGCGCGCCGGCATCGCCATCATGCGGGCGGCCAAAGCGCAGGCTTTTCTGAGCGGTCGTGACTATGTCGCACCCGACGACATAGCAGCCATCCTGCCGCAAACCGCCGCCCATCGACTGATTCCGGTGAGCAATGCCGGCCGGGGCGCGGTCGAACAGGTGCGCGCCCTGCTTGACGCAGTGCCGCTGCCATGACAACTCAGCCCGTAGGGGGCAGAACAACAAAGGCGGATGCAAAGGGCGCTAAAGTGCGCAGCGCCGGGTCGTCCCAAGCAAGCACAGCCCCCTCGGGGGGCAGCGCAGTACGCGAAGCGACAAGCGTGGGGGCCATATTCCAGCGCTGGTTTGAGTCCCGCCTGCCGCTGGCCGACAGCGTCACGCTGACCCAGCGCAACGTCTACATCCTGCCAACGGGCCCCGGGCTGATGCTGGGCCTGACGCTGCTGGTGCTGCTGGTCGCTTCGATCAACTACCAGCTCAACCTGGGGTATTTGCTGACGTTTCTGCTGGCCGGCACCGCGCTGGTGGGTATGCATGTCTGCCACGCCACCCTGCGCGGGCTTGCTATGAACCTGATAGCACCTCCCGCACACTATGCGGGCGCTACCACTGCTTTTGACATCAAACTCACGAATGCGCGGCATTCCACGCGCCACGGCATCGGCCTGAGCGTGCTCAATCCGCACGAAGTGAATGCGCAAAAAGGCACAGAACGACATTGGGCCTGGACCGACGTTCCGGCGCAAGGCAGCAGCCTGGTGCAGGTGGCCTTCACCCCGCCCCGGCGCGGCCTGCACCGCTTGCCGACGCTGACTGCCGAAACCCGTTTCCCACTGGGCACCTTTCGGGTCTGGACGGTCTGGCGGCCGGCCGCGCAGGTCATCGTCTATCCGGCGCCTGAGTTGAACCCGCCGCCGCTGCCGCCCGGCGAGCCGCGCGCCCAGGGTGCGGGAACGGCCGCGCGGGCGCAAATCACCAGCGAATTCGACGGCGTTCGGGCTTACCGGCGCGGCGATCCGCTGAAAAACGTGCTCTGGAAAAAGGCTGCCAAGGCCGACGAACAGGGCAACGGCCTGGTCGTTCGCGACACCCAGCAAGCCCAGCGCAATGAACTCTGGCTCGACTTCAGGCAGGCCGGCCCGGTGGATACAGAGCAAAAACTTTCCCGGCTGTGCGCCTGGATTTTGCAGGCCGACAGGCTGGGGCTCGACTATGGCCTGCGCCTGCCTGCGCTGGAAATCAGACCGGACAGCGGCCAGGCGCATAGACGCCATTGCCTGGAGGCGCTTGCTACATGCTGATGCCCTCCCTGGCCACATTGCGAACGCTGCCACGGGACGGCCGCGACACGCTTTTTCTGCTGGTCGTGATTGCCTGGATACTGCTGCCACAGGCGGGCCGTCTGCCGCTGTGGTGCAGCGCCGGCGCGGCTGCCGTGCTGCTCTGGCGCGGCTGGCTGGCGCTGCAGGCCAGTCCCCTGCCCGGAAGGACGTGGCTGGTGCTGTTGCTTGCCCTCACCATCGCCGCGACCTATGCGACGCATGGCACCCTGCTGGGGCGCGATGCAGGCGTCACCTTGCTGGTGGTGCTGCTGACGCTCAAGACCCTGGAGCTGCGCGCACGGCGCGATGCGTTCGTGATTTTCTTCCTCGGTTTTTTCTGCATGCTGAGCAATTTTTTCTATTCGCAGTCGCTGCTGACGGCCTTCAGCATGGTGCTCGGATTACTGGGACTGCTGACGGCGCTGGTCAACGCCCACATGCCTGTCGGCAAACCACCGCTGCTGCAGGCTGCGAGAACTGCCGGCTGGATGGCCCTCCTCGGCGCGCCCATCATGCTGGTGCTGTTTTTGCTGTTTCCCCGCCTCGCGCCTTTGTGGGGCATGCCCAGCGATGCCATGACCGGGCGCAGCGGCCTGAGCGCCAGCATGGAAATCGGCACGATTGCGAAGCTGGCACTGGACGACAGCGTAGCGATGCGCATCAGGTTCGACGGCGAAACGCCGCCGCAGCGCGAGCTATATTTCCGGGGGCCGGTGCTGTCCAGCTTTGATGGCCGGCAGTGGCAGCCGCTGCGTGCCAGCCTGCCGTCCCGCTACGCGCTGCCAGCCAACCTGCAAGTGATGGGCGCGCCCGTCGGCTACGAGGTTACGCTGGAGCCTACCAATCAGCCCTGGCTCTTCGTCATGGAAGCAGTTGCGCAAAGCCCGCAGCTGCCCGGTTACCGCAATGTCATGCAGGCCGACCTGCAATGGCTGACCAACCGGCCCATCACCGACATCGTTCGCTACAAGGCCACGAGCTACCCGGCGTTCAGGCATGGGCCTGCACAGCCAGCGCTCGGACTGCAAGAGTTTGTCGCTTTGCCGCCGGGCTTCAACCCGCGCACGCTAGCGCTGGCCAGCGAAATCCGGCGCGACCCGCGTTACGCCCAGGCCAGTGCGGCTGCTCTGGTGCAGGTGGCGCTGGAGCGTCTGCGAACCGGCGGCTACAGCTACACGCTGGAGCCCGGCGTGTATGGCCGGCACACGGCAGACGAGTTCTGGTTTGACCGCAAGGAAGGTTTTTGCGAGCACATTGCCTCCGCCTTTGTGGTGCTGATGCGTGCGCTCGACATACCGGCGCGCATCGTCACCGGTTACCAGGGCGGCGAACTCAACAGTGTTGACGGCTTCTGGGTCGTCAGGCAAGGCGATGCACACGCCTGGGCGGAGGTATGGCAGGCGGGGCGGGGCTGGGTGCGGGTGGATCCGACCTCTGCCGTGGCGCCGGGGCGCACCGGCGCGTTCCAGCGGCTGGCCCTGCCCCGGGGTGCGGTTGCGCAGGCCTTTGGCAACTTCAGCCCCACGCTGGCTGCCCAACTGCGTGCCAGCTGGGAAGCCGTCAACAACTCCTGGTCCCAGTGGGTACTCAATTACACCCAGGGCAGGCAGCTCAAGCTGCTGAAAGACATCGGCTTTGAATCCCCAGGCTGGGCAGATCTGACCACCCTGCTGATCGGCGTCATCGTCCTGTCCAGCGTGGCGGGCGGCGGCTGGACGCTGTGGGACCGGGCCCAGCACGACCCGTGGCTGCGACTGTTGACCCGGGCGCGCAAGCGGCTGGCGCAGGCCGGCATCGAAAGCACGCCGGCCACCTCGCCGCGCCAGTTGGCCGGGCAGGTGCGGCAAAAATACGGCGCTCAGGGCCAAATGCTGCATGACTGGCTGATGCAGCTGGAGGCGCAGCGTTATGCCGCTCATGCCGCCGTGCCAGCCAGCCCGCAAGGCCAGCGCCAGCGATTGGACCACCTCAAGCAGCAATGGAGCCGCATCAGCTGGCCTGCTTAAAATCCGGTTCAGCCCACCCAACTTCTGCGCATGACACTTCAAACATCTTCCTTCCGTTTCAAGCTTGCTATTGTTTTAATAGCTACTCTCGCAGGCGCAGCAAGCGCAAACGATGCAAAACCCTTAAAAAAGAAAGTATCAGCCAGAACCGAGCAGGCGCAGGGGCCGCTGTACGCCACCCGCGCTGACGCCATGCAGTTTGCCGACGACCTGGCCAGCCGCCGCAACCTGGACCCGGACTGGGTGCGCCAGGCAATTGGCCAGTCGCGCTTTAACCCCACCGTTGCGCGGCTGATGCAGCCGCCCACCCAGGCCTTCGTCAAAAACTGGCGCGTCTATCGTAGCCGCTTCATCGATCCGATCCGCATTCAGGCCGGCGTCGATTTCTGGCAGGCCAACCGCACGAGCCTGGCGCGCGCCGAAAAGGAATATGGCGTTCCCCCAGAAATCATCGTCGGCATCATCGGCGTCGAAACCATTTATGGCCGCAACACCGGCAATTTTCGGGTGATGGATGCGCTGACGACGCTGGCTTTCGACTATCCGGCCAGCCACCCGCGCGCCAGGGAACGCAGCGACTATTTCAAGGGCGAAATCGAGCAGTTTTTGACCCTGCAAAGCCGAAAGAGTGCGGACCCGTTTGAGGCGAAAGGCAGCTATGCCGGCGCCATGGGAATGCCGCAATTCATGCCGTCGAGCTGGGTGAAATATGCAGTGGACTTTGATGGCGACGGCACGGTGGATCTGTGGAACAGCCCGGCCGATGTGATCGGCTCGGTCGCCAGCTATTTCAAGGCCTACAACTGGCAGCCCGGCATGCCGACGCACTACCCGGTGAGCTTTGACACCCGCCGCCTGGACCTGGACGCGCTGATGGCGCCCGACATTTTGCCGACCTTCAGCGTCGCCAGCTTCACCGCCAAAGGCGCGGTACTCGAAGGCCCCGCGCTCGAACATAAAGGCCCGCTGGCGCTGGTCGAGCTGCTCAACGGCCCGGACGCGCCAAGCTATGTGGCGGGCACCGAGAATTTTTATGCCATCACCCGCTACAACTGGAGCAGTTACTACGCGATGGCGGTGATTGAGCTGGGGCGCGAAGTGGCGGCGCGGGTGAGGCCGTAAAAGCTGCGCCAGGCTGACCAGACTCGACAGGCACTTGTAATCAGCACTAAACTGCCAATGTTCCTACATCAAAGGAGAACATCATGCATATCGTCAACGTGCGTCAACTCAAATCGAATCCATCTACAGCGCTTCGCAGCGCGAAGGACGATCTGGTGGTTGTCATGAACCGCAATACACCTGATGCCTTGCTCATAGGATTTGAGCAATTGGCCGGGGTGCCAGACTTTATCCACGTGCGGCAAGCCATGGCGGTCCGCTTGTTCAAAGACCGGCTTGTTTCCGTTACCGGTGCAGCCAGGATGGCGGGGGAAAGCACAGGGGAAATGTTGACCCGGCTCTCGCGTTTGGGTGTGCCCGTGGTGGACTATGACGAGCAAGCCTTGATGCAGGAAGTGGCAACCAGCGCAGCCTGGGTGAAGCCAGACTTGCCGCAGCTGTCTGCAACTCCGATGTGAAGAAAATCGTTATTGCCGATGCGGGGCCTTTGATCGCCCTCGCCCGCATCGGGCAGCTTGAGTTGTTGGCGCAATTGTTCGGCACGGTCACTTTGACAGATCTGGTCGCCCTTGAGATCACCGACGGCGGCATCTTTCCGGATACCGAGGCTCTGGCCAACGCATTGGCACAGCCTTGGCTTGAGACCATCGTCCTGTCACAAGATGCGCTTGATGCATGCCGCGACTGGGTGAACCTGCACCAGATCGACATGGGCGAAGCCAGCGCGCTGGTACTGGCCAGCCAGCTTATCGCCCAGGGCGAAGAGGTACTGGTTATCGTGGACGAAACTCGCGGACGCCAGGCAGCACAGCACGCGGGGATGGCCATCACTGGAACTGCCGGGCTGCTGTTACTGGCCAAAAGGTTTGGCTTGTTGCTGACGGTCATGCCCTTGCTCATGGCGCTGCAAGCACAGAGTTATTTTTTAAGTGACCGATTGCTTGAAGCGGTTTTGCGACAGGCTGGGGAAGCGTGACCTGGCATCGCTACGCACGAAGAGAATTTTTATCAGGTCCGCGCTAAACTCTTCTTTTTCATCGCATTTGCTACGGCGCAGGAACCGGGAACTTTTACGTCATCACCCGCCCTCATACAGGCGTAATATGAATCCTGTGACAGCTTATTCACCTCTACAGAGCGAGGCTCAAAGTGAAGACCAGAAGGCATGTGCTCAATGTCTTGTTTGCGGCATTTGCCGGCATGGCGCCTGTGCAATCGGCCGTCGCGGACCCGGAGATTTCCAGCTTCGCTTTTGTGCAGGGAGACGGCTCGCTGAAGATCGCCGGTGACCTCATTCGCCTCTACGGAATTTATATTCCGCCGACCGACCAGACCTGCTATACGTTCATTCGGCCTGTGCCATGCGGCACC
>JAYWDL010000131.1:0-6456 GCA_043779865.1 Polaromonas sp. | reverse complement strand
GGGTCAATACGCCCCCACTGCTCATCGGTGAAGGTGTGGCGTGTATGAGTCATTCTGGCCAAATCGGGTGATTACATCACTGATGCTGCGTACGTCCGTGCTGAAAAACTTTCTCCTCTGGGCTTGTGCAAGATCAGCACATCAAACTTTCCGAACACGCCCTAATGGGTGACCCCAATGCCCATGCCCGTGCCCGTGCAGCAAAAAAACTTGCTCTTTCGATGAAAACTTATAAAAATGTATTAACAATATAAGATGACAACCAGATTTGAATGGGATAACGCCAAGGCACAGGGGCAACTTGCGAAAGCATGGCGTCGCCTTTGATGACGCCATCGCCGTGTTCACAGACCCGTTTGCCATGATGAGCCAGGACCGAATCGAAGGCGGCGAGTTGCGCTGGCAAGGCATGGTAGGCGGCTACCCAGTGCTGCTGGTGGCGCATACCGTTGGCGAGGATGACGACGGCGCAGAGATCATCCGCATCATTTCGGCGCGAGCCGCTGATCGCAAGGAGAGAAAACGTTATGAAAACCAAGATTGTTAAACGAGAAATCGACTTGCAGAACCCGTCACCGTTGACCGATGAGCAACGGGCCAGACTGAGCATGCTTTCCAAGATGCCAGACAGCGACATCGACTACAGCGACATCCCGCCGCTGGGCGATGATTTTTGGAAGAACGCCGTTCGCAATCCGTTCTACAAACCGACCAAGCAGGTGACGACCGTGCGGGTTGATTCCGATGTTTTGCTGTGGCTCAAGGGCCAAGGCAAGGGCTATCAAACGCGGATTAATGCCATCCTGCGTGAAGCGATGCTGCGGGCCATTCACGACAAGGCTTGAGCCGGTACAAAGCAGGCGCAAGCGTTCAAGTGAGCAAGCGTGATTTACGGCTATTTACGGCTATATTTACGGCTATGCTCACAACCCGCAACATCGTCATCACGCCAGAAATTCTGGCACTACTCTCAAAGCTCGACGAATTCAAGGGGGCAAGGCGTGCCCTGGGCATGCTGGCGCCTGATCGCTTGCTGGCGTTGCGTCGTGTGGCCACCATTGAGAGCATCGGATCATTGACCCGCATCGAGGGCAGCAAGCTCTCGGACCGTGCCGTTGTTTGGTGTACCCGGCGGCCAGTGAGAATGCCGATTTGCCGCAAAGGCAGCGCACCTGCAACCGATCCTATGCCGCGCACTTGATGCAGAGGATGCTGCCGCGCATGGGTTGTATTTTTGCTCTACTCGTCAAAGCTGTCGGACTGCTTGACACCAACACCCATCGACGTGTTCCCGGTCGCACCCAACCTCGTCCCCAATATCACGTGAAACCCCATCCCAGTATGGCTTACAAGGGGTGAGGTTTAAGTTCGGTGGATTGCCCGCTGACCACGCCTGATTCGAGCCGATTTCTGGAAGTTATTGTTTGCAAGATCCTAAACGCCGCCGCGCTGGCTGGGACCAGGTCTACATGGAGACCGTGCTCAAGATGGGATCGATTTAGATGCGATTGCCCTGGCCAAAAGGGCGCTCTGCTATGCTTTACATGCATTAAGCAAAGCTTTTCACTAGTGAATCCTTCCCAAATAATCGCAAAGGTACCCGTTGGCAAGCTTGTCCGTTGTAGTTATCGTTAAAAATGAGGCTCACAACATGGAGTCCTGCCTACGTTCGGTAGCATTCGCAGATGAAATCGTGGTTCTTGATTCAGGTAGCACGGACAGCACTGTGCAGTTCGCACGATCTATGGGCGCAAGCGTAAGTATCAATTCTGATTGGCAAGGGTTTGGTATTCAGAAAAACCGGGCGTTGGCGTTAGCAAACTCTGATTGGGTGCTTTCACTTGATGCGGATGAACGGATAACTCCTGAACTGCAATCTGCCATCCGGTCGGCGCTTGAAGCCCCCACCTTTGACGTTTACTGTTTCCCACGATTTTCAAGCTATTGCGGTCAATATATGCATCATTCGGGCTGGTACCCTGACCTCGTGACGCGTCTGTTTCGCCGTCATTCGGCCCGGTTTTCAGAGGATCTGGTGCATGAAAAAATCATTACTTCACACAGGGTCGGACAATTACAGCCTCCATTACTGCACGAAAGCTTCAGGAACTTTGAGGCCGTCCTTGACAAAGCGAATCGTTATTCAACTGCGGGGGCTCAGAGCTTACTGAACAAGGGCAAGAATGCATCGGTGAGCAAGGCCATTGGACATGGCCTGTGGGCGTTTATTCGCACTTATTTCTTGCGGCTTGGGCTGCTGGACGGCCGCATGGGTCTTGTCCTGGCGATTTCGAACGCAGAGGGTACCTATTACAGGTATCTGAAATTGTGGCTGCTGCAGCGCAATGCCAGCAAGGTACCGCCTGCGCAATGAAAATCAGCTTTATAGTCCTGACTTATAACCGGACAGACGCGTTGCTGGCAGTGCTTCGCTCGTTGTCTGAACAATGTGACGACCGGCATGAAGTTCTAATTGCTGATGACGGCTCCCGGCCGGATCAGGTCAAGATGATTTTCGACCACTGTCCCGTTTTTAAATGCCCGGTGTATCACGTCTGGAATCCTGATACCGGTTTTACTGCTGCCCACACCCGTAATTTGGCGGCGGCCCATGCAAAAGGCGATTACCTGATTTTTCTTGATGGCGATTGCATTCCGAACAAGGCATTTGTGGCGCAACATGCCCGTCTTGCCGAAAGAGGCTGTTTTGTCAACGGCAGCCGGGTTTTGCTGAGCAAAAATCTTACGACTCAAGCGACTGAGGGAAAAATCTGTTTGCCAAATTGCTCCGCAATTTTCTGGATTAATGCTCGCCTGCGCAGAGAGTGCAACAAATTATTGCACCTCCTCGTCTGGCCATGGCACCTATTCAGGGTAAAACAGGGTTTCGATTGGCATGGTATTCGAAGTTGTAATTTCGGCATCTGGAAGACCAACTTTGTCGAAGTCAACGGATTCGACGAAGTGTTTTCTGGATGGGGTCATGAAGATGCTGACCTGGTTCTGCGGCTCAGTCATTTAGGAATTCTAAGGAAAAACGGGTTTATGGCTACAGAGGTGTTTCATCTTTGGCACCTTGAAAACAAACGCGACCAGGAATTACTAAACAAAAACCTGGTTTTGCAACGCATGAATACAAATTTGATTGTGGCGGAAAAAGGTCTTCGGGAACTTGACCCGACATTGCCCGTCAAAATAACCCAACTGCATTAGTCCCAAAAAATATGAGTATCACTCCCCCTTTAAACCGCCGTAGTGTTATCAGCCTGCTGGCTGTTGGCGCATTTCCTGCCATGCCAGCATTTGCCCAGTTTCGCGTAGAGGTGTCCGGTGTGGGCCTGACCCAATTGCCTATCGCTATCGCACCATTTCGTGGTGAATCTCAATCGCCACAAAAAATCGGCAGCATCGTCAAAGCTGATCTTGAGCGTAGCGGTATGTTTCGTGCGGTTGATGCTGCTAGCGTTGTGGCCGACGAAAACACCCGTCCTGACCTGGCAAGCTGGCGGCAAAAAGGCGCAGACGCGATGGTGACTGGAAGTGTCTCACCGCTTTCGGACGGGCGCTTTGATGTTCGCCTTCGCTTGTGGGACGTCGTGCGCGAGCAAGACCTCGGTGGTCAGAGCTATACGGCGACGCAGTCTGATCTGCGTTTGTCTGCACACCGTGTTTCCGACTTTGTGTACGAAAAGCTGACCGGAGAAAAAGGAATTTTTTCCACGCGGATTGCCTACGTGACAAAGACCGGTCAGCGCTACACCCTTTGGGTAGCTGATTCAGATGGCGAAAGTGCCCAGTCGGCCCTTACGAGTCCTGAGCCCATCATTTCACCGTCATGGTCACCGAGCGGCGCTCAGTTGGCCTATGTTTCTTTTGAGTCCCGCAAACCAGTGATTTATTCTCACGATGTGGCAACTGGAAAGCGGCGCCTGCTTGCCAATTTCAGAGGCTCCAACAGCGCGCCTGCTTGGTCACCGGATGGCAAGCAACTCGTTGCGACCCTTAGCCGGGAGGGTGGCTCGCAAATTTACGCAATTGGTCTAAATGGAGGTGAGCCTAAGCGGTTGACCCAGTCATCAAGCATTGATACCGAACCAGCTTATTCCCCTGACGGACGCTCGATTTATTTTGTTAGCGATCGTGGTGGAGCACCACAGATTTACCGCATGAGTCCTGCGGGGGGAAATGCAGAGAGAGTCACCTTTACTGGAAGTTACAACATATCTCCGGCAATAAGTCCAGATGGGCGCTGGCTCGCTTATGTTTCAAGAGTAGGTGGCGCGTTCAAGTTGCAGGTCATGGAACTGGCCAGCGGAACGGTCACTTCGATCACTGACACTACCGCCGATGAAAGCCCGAGTTTTGCGCCGAACAGCCGGTTGATCGTCTACGCTACCCAGCAACAGGGCAAAGAAGCACTGATGACTACAACGCTGGATGGCAAAATAAAAGCACGGCTATCTGGAGCAGGTGGTGATATCCGCGAACCTGACTGGGGTCCTTTCCAGCGATAGGTAGTAATTTTGAGTTTGTCATTTTTGTTTTTAGCAGGGGTATTCAATGAAACGTTTTCTTTCTTCCATCATCTCTTCCCTTATTCTTGCGGCCACGCTGGTGGCCTGTGGTTCAAATGTCAAACTGGAGGATGTCCCGGTCGAAGACAGGTCAGCGAGCATTAGGCAGGCTGATGATGATGCAGCGGCAGCAAGCAGAGGCGTGGCACCAGTGCAGATTGGCGGTACTGATGCTTCCGTCGGGGGACCGGCCAACACTGCAAAAATCATTTACTTCGACTTCGACAGTTACGTGGTCAAACCCGAGTTCCAGAGCGTCATCGATGTCCATGCCAAATACCTGACAGCCAATAAGTCCCGCAAGATGGCGATTGAGGGGCATACTGATGAACGCGGCGGCCGGGAGTACAACTTGGCCTTGGGTCAAAAACGCGCTGAAGCAGTTCGTCGTGCCCTGGGAGTGCTAGGCGTGACGGATTCCCAGGTCGAGGCCGTCAGCTTTGGTAAGGAAAAACCTGCTGTTTCAGGATTTGATGAAACGTCTATGGCAAAGAATCGCCGTGCTGAAATCAACTACCGTTAAACAGGCTGCAAACCGTGAAGACGTTGAGATTTTGTACAACTGTTGCGGCTTGCGTTCTGGCGTTCAATGCAAACGCAGCCTTGTTTGAAGACGATGAGGCTCGCAGAGCTATACTCGATTTACGGCAAAAATTCGATGTTTCGCAGCAACGGATAACAGAAGATTTAAGAAAGGCCAATGATGACAATGGCCAACTGCGACGTAGCCTGCTTGATTTGTCCAACCAGATTGAAACGCTGCGCAGCGATATTGCTACCATTCGTGGTCAAAATGAGCAGTTAACCCGGGGCGTTTCTGATATTCAGCGCAATCAGAAAGACCTTACGCAAGGAGTTGATGAGCGCCTGAGAAAGGTTGAGCCCAGCAAGGTTAAAGTGGATGGCAGCGAGTTTGCGGCAGAGCCGGCTGAAAAGCTTGAATTTGAGACGGCCCTTGCCACGCTTCGTAAGGGCGATTTTGCTACTGCCCAAACCAGCTTTCTTGGGTTTATGAAGCATTATCCGCAAAGTGGCTATAAATCGCCTGCGTTATTTTGGCTGGCCAATGCTCAGTATGCTTTGCGCGACTACCGGTCTGCAGTGACAAATTTTCGTGCTTTGGTAACTGCCGACCCAGAACACCTTCGAGCGCCAGAGGCACTTTTGTCGATGGCTAATTGTCAAGTTGAACTCAAGGACGTCAAGTCGGCTCGCAAAACACTTGAAGATCTTGTAAAAGCCTATCCACAGTCCGAAGCGGCATCCGTGGCCAAAGAGCGCCTGACCAAATTAAAGTAAGGCAATCAGACTGCCTGATTCCAGGTGTCAATTTCTCTCACATAAAATTGGGAAATTGAGATTGTCGGAATCACTGTGCTTTTAACCCAGGTTCTCTGGGCTGGTTTTATTCTTTCATGATTTTTAGTGCTATCTTGCGGCAAACCCATTATTGCCCTATGTGTGCGGTCAGCAATATCGTAAACAGTGGGGACTGAACACGCATGCGCATGTAATTCGTCGCCCCTGAAAAACCCCGCCAATCCGGGCTATTGAGTAGCGTCGCTGCCATATGATGGCGCCATGCTTGTTGACGCCGACCGAAAACTGACCCACTTATAGAGGTTGTGCCGATCCAAAACTGACCCAGGTGTTTTACTTGCCCTGCCTTATTTTTAGGCAGGAGCGAAAAAGGTGATCACCATGGGAATACGAAGGGACTTCCCACTTTCAGGTGACGGCATCAAGTGCCAAGATTGGGTTGTTGCATTCAATCTGAAACCTACTAAGCTCTCCTGACTAACTCTTTCGGCCTATAAGTGTCATCTAAAACTTCTGGACGACACATGCCCCGCAAAGCTAAAACCTTGACCCTGACAGTCGA
>JAYWDL010000130.1:0-6461 GCA_043779865.1 Polaromonas sp. | reverse complement strand
TTTCCGACTGCACTTCCCGAGTCCATTCCCAGGAAGAGCTGATGCGATCCGATCAGCATTCTCTTTGCCTTCGGAAACACCGAGTACATATATGCGGCGCCTGGATATGAGGCAACAAAACTAAGCTGCTCTTCTGTTTGAAAAAAGAGAATCCCCTGTGTTGTTGATACAGAGTTTGCAGCCCCCGAGAGGGACTTTGGGGTCAGGTCTTTCGTTATCATATGCTATTGAAAGACCTGACCCCAAGGTCTCCACAGGGCAACGTCGTCGCCTTGTCCGGGCTCGTCCAACAACCGGTTCAGATCGCGGCAAGCGCGATCTAACCTTATTCGTTCAAGCGCGATCTAACCTTAATCGTTAGGAAATGCCATCGCCCTTTCGCCGATGACTTGTACGACCCAGCTTGGGATTTGCCTCGTAAGCCGCAGCAACAGTGGAGACTGCAGCACTCCAAGTTAATCCGACTGTGGCAATTGCTGATGCAAGATAAGCGACAAACCACGCGTAAGCAGGAGGTTTTTGTAGACCGTTATACAAGATTAGCCCAATAAGACTGCCGATGACAGAGAGCAGCGCAAATGTGTACGCGCGTAAGTTGGTCATTTCTACGTTTGCTAGACGCATCGCTCGCGGGACGTTGCTCGGTTGTTTCTTCGATACCTTCGTATCACGAAACCCTTTAAAGACGTTCCACAAGGAGGCAAGCCCCGCAAGGCCGACAGAACTGATGTAGCCATTTGCGAGGTTTGACGTTAGCTGCTGGCTTCCAGATATTGTTTGCACAAGCACGAACGCGATTGGAAATCCGAACGCCAGCAAATACAAAACTACTGCCTCACTGCAAAGCTTTTTGAAGTCGCGAAGTTGAGTGTCTGTAAAGCTGCGCCTGTTTTGGAAGTCCTTCCAACATCGGCGCGCCAAAAATAGCGGCAGAAAGGAAACGGCGATCGTCACGTACTGGATGATTACGCTGTTCCAGAACACTTCAGCAGTCATTTGATTTCTCTCCAGTTGTGTTTGTCAACTTTAATTTATCCCGCACTTTTGGTTCCTATGCCCGCTCTCTGTGTTTCCGGGACCTCTCGCTTGAGGTCGTCCAACTTCTGGGGGTCAGTTCAATTTGGAGGAGGTTCAAATCTCTGAGAGGATCCAACTCCAATTCTTAAAAGTCAGTCGGGACACCACTCCAATCGCCCCACCGTGCCACTGCGGTTTAGAGTTTCCCGAATTCGAATCGTCATGGATTCCCGCCGTTCCATTGCCGTATAAAACCGGCCAACCAAATCGTGGCGCATAGGCACATTTCCCCAATGAAGTGCCAGCTTTTTACCTGCCGGTTTTGCAGAAGTCGAATGGCCGCTCGCGCGATAAACTATCGCGGACAACCTGCCGACCATGTGAATCAAAAACTGATCCTCATACATCTCAGGCAGAGTTACCAGGCGGGGTACGGGGTGCATTCTGGCAATGTCGTCTCGTCCTTGCGGACTGCGCACAGCAACACTGCCGTCACCATATTCTTCGGCAAGATTCATCATCCGCAACCCCTCGCTGGTTTCCTCTTTTCCGCCCCGCAACAGTCTGTGAAACTGGGTGGGCGACATTCTCGCCTGCGAAACCAGGCTGCGAAATACCCCTAAGGCAGCCCGCGCCAGATGCTCGGCGGCATAGCATTCGCGAACCAGCTCCGTGTCCCGATTCCAATCCTGATTGATCTCTTCCAATAAGGGTATCTGACCCGAAGATTCAATCTTGACGACCAGCCAGTCTGTGCCCTCCAGTACGTCAGCGTGACGATAGCAATGCAGCCGACCAGAAATTTTGAGCGGATTTAACAGCTGCTGAACTGCCTTCTCATAACCAAGCTCCCTTTTGTGGTGGTCCTGCAAAAGGCGATCAAACTGAAGCTGTCCCAGCGAAATTCGAAATGCCTCATGCATCATTGCCCACCACCTTCCCACGGTCACCCAAGTATTTATTCCACACGGCAAGCGCAAACATCAAGCCGTGAAACTGATTCATTCGGCAGCTGGCGGAGGCGGCCGGTTTGCCTGTGCCAGTTCGCTTTCGGGAAAGCATAAGGTAGACGTCTGGCCGCCCGCGCCGTTGGTTGACGCACTCAATCTGCACACTCGCATCGTAAATCTCTTCCACTACGGCCCGCGCAGCAGTGACTTTGATGCTGCCAAGCAGCGCTTGATTGGTCGCAAGGTCATCAGGATCTATCGACTGCATGCGCATGACCAGATGATCGGGACTGATTCCTCCTTCGCGCATCAGTCTAATCAGCGGCCTGGCCGCACCAGGGTCCATGAGCGACAACACTTCGTTGGACAAAACGTCTGTCCATGCCGTCGCGGCTTTCGCAAGTCCGCCAGCTAGGTCAGTGACCGAATGGAGCTGTTGCACCAGCGCCGACAGATGATCTTCCTTGTCAGCGTCGAAGCGATAATCCAATCGCCTCAAGCGCTCGCGGGCGAATTCCAGTGAGATCTGCTCGTTTGCATTTTTGGAAAGGCTCAGCTGATTTCTCGAACCTCGGATTTCGAGCTTGCGAACAATGTCGGCCACCGCGTGACAAACGTGAGCGACGGTCTTTTCAGTGCTGCTATTTCGGCTACAGATACCGCTCATCGAATGATTGGCCATAAGATCTCCGAGTAGTCTTGTGAGGCTGACCAGTTGCATCACATCGCTTGGATCGGACGATGCGTCTTCTATGAGAGATACGTGGGTGCTTGACTGCCTCGGCGAGGCCATCAGTGACAGCGCTTCAACTCTGATCAGTGCGGGAAGATATTCCGCTCGGCGGGCAGACCTCCGGCGCCCCTGACGCAATCCATCTGCCGGTCTATCCAGCCACTTCGCCGCGATCGCTGGACTGTTTACGAAGGGAGCTAGCGCCGTATCAATCCAGTGACGTATGAGTTCCTCCGGCCAGTGAAAATAGTTGGCAAACGTCGTGCGCTCGTTGCTATGACCAGCCTCGACAGCCACTTGGTTGATTGGGGAGATCGTGTGATGAACCTGGGCGTTCATCAAGGTGTGATGCAGCTCTCGGGAGATTGCTGTGTGGCGCAAGGTCTGAAAGGAAACGCTCGGATCACCAGTCGCCGCTCGCAGAGTCTGGTTGAGTATCCGTTGGCAAGCGCCCATCCGGTAGCCTCGATCCGGCTGGTGCGGATCGCCAAAAAGCAGGTCATCAGGTTCAGCACTTTCGTCAATCCGGCGCTGCAACCACGCTTTGATTGCTACTTGGTGTTCCGTGTTCCCATATTTCAGCATTCGCCGTGCAGCCGCGCTTTTTCCTTGGTGGTGAGTGCGTCGCGGGGCGACCTCAATCTCCAGATCTTCGCCACGGAGGTGAATGTTGCAGAGCCTAATCGAGCGGACCTCCCCAATCCGCACTTTATTGCCTGCCCCGATCGAAAGCATTACCTTCATCGATTGCCTCAGTCGCAAGTCTGATCCGAAAGTAGAGATCAAGTTGAATGCTCGGGTGATCTCATCAGGCCACACCACGTTGGCACTTACCGCCGAGACGTCTTCAACGCCCACAAATAACCAAGGCTGTGGATCAAGGCCGAATTCGCCGACGAGAAAGCAATGGAACGATGCCACCGCGCAGCGCAGTTCTTTGCTGGTATCGTCGGCGCTAACGACCTCCTTGAACAAGGCTTCCCACTCGGCTTGATCAAGGTCCGCAGGTGCAACACGGACACGATTCAAACTCCAATGCAATCGCTCGACCGCTGCATGCGTGTAACGCGCGATCGTGCTGAGCTTTGGGTTCCTGAGATGCAGACTCCCGGTTTCAAGCAAGTAGAGCACCCAGGCCAGAAGAAGTGCATCAACCGGCGTGCCCGAGCGTGCCAAGGTCTGGACGACGGCCCCAAGGCGCTGTCGAACCGCATCCTTGACCAGGTAGTCTGCTGCTCGCATCCCATCTTCGCCAGCAGATACAGACACGAGCTTCTTTAGCGCTCCGATGATCCATTGCGAAGTAGACACCGGCTTCGCGTCATCAAAGGCTTTGTCAAGGGCCAAATCCATGGCTTCGGCGAGTGGATGGGCCTCCATATTCGCGTAACCTTGGATGGGCAATTCGCGCCTTCCGGACTGCCTGTCGTGGGCTAGATCAGAAAGGAGACTTAACTGCTGCGCACCTGAGACGTATGCGACGCACACCATCGGGCAATTTAGGTAGATCCACGCGCAGCCGTCATTCAGCGCCGACGCAATCCGATCCGGGCCGGCGAGATCTCTGCTACCAGGATAAAACATGCGGAGGGTTTCGCTGAACTGGTCGAGTTCCTTCTGCCAGTTCACCGGCGTGTCTTGCTTGGAGTTGGCGGATTTTCCGGCAATTAGGGTAAGTGACGAAAGACTGCGTCGATGAAGGACATCTTTGACAAGCCATGACGCGTGGACCGTGTCACCCCGGAGTACCGCCGCTGGGAGGGCGCTCACACAGCCAACCAAATCGGCCTCGCGAACAACTCCCTCGGCGATTAAGGCCGCGGCGATGATCAGTTGTGGCTGAGTGAGTATCGTGATCCCGTCGTGTAGAACCCACTGGATAAACTGCTCAAATCGCGCAACACCGGCCGCCGCACCAAAGTTCGGGCGCATCAAAGTTCCGTCCCCCACAACGACGATCGCGGGCGGAGGCCTTGCGTTTTTGCCTGGGGTTGAGTGGTTCATTTTGCAGTACCTTGAAACCAGGCGGTGGACTCGCCATGTCTCCAGCGGCTGGATGACTAGAATGTGGCTGCGACCGTGAGTTCAGAGTGCTCCCGTGAAAGACCGGACCCGCTGCATAACGGAAGTCCGTTTCAGACTGCTATGCAAAGCTCTCCATAGCAGTCTCTATGCTCAGGTCGCAACTATGCGCAAATGATTGTGCGCGCATGGCGTTGGCCCCTATGGCGGCGAGGCGTCGGGGCCAGCGAAGTCTGTGCATAGTTATAGCGTCTGAAGGAATCGCATAAGCGAGTCCGGAGCTTTGTAGCGTCCCATCTTTGTATCGGGCGCCTCTAGCCTCGCGAGGGCCTTCTCCTTCATCGCGCGGTCGGCCTCCATGTAACGATGGGTCGTGAAGTGGGACCACCAGTGAACACCGACGGGAAAACTATGTCCAGATTTTCACCTAGCTACCTGGCCGTGTGCCGCGCTGCTCCTGCCTGAGCGTCATCTGCACTCAACCATCTGCGCATAGTTGCGACCTGAGCATAGAGACTGGGTGCTGTCGGTCAGCCGCCCGAAATGCCCTCTCCTAACCGGTCCTCCACATATACCGTTGAAGGTCGGTAGTGTGGCTTCGATTTCAGCACCCTGAAAGCCTGCATAAGGCTGTTAGCGGTAGTAGCCATTGCGATCTGCCTTCTCCAAATCTGACATGCAACTTCCACACTGCTTCAGCAAAAACCGTGCTCAATCGTCATTTTTACGCGCTCCCAGACCGCCGCTAACACGTGCGGCAAGCCAAGGGTTTCTTGTTCGAGTTGGTCTTCAGTCATTGCGTCTGTCCCTGAATGGCGCTTAGTTACGCTGCCTTTTTCTCAAATACATGAAACCCGATTGGAAGTGTTGTTTGCTCCGAATCAATTAGAACCTGATCCGTTAGGTCAAAGGGAAGAACCCACAATTTCACTCCATCGCCATAGTCAAAGACTGGCAGAGACTTTGCAAACGAATCGGTTGCCGGGTAGATAAGCACAAGCTCACTCGACGGCTGACCTGCAAGGTACTTCTTGCCATACGCATACAGTTGGTAGAAATCAGCTTGGCTCAAACCGTATTTGTTACTTCGGTCTGCTGCATCCAACTTCTTCCACTTGGTATCTAGCACCCACTTATGGTTGGCGGACTCCAGCAATAGATCAGGCTCCAACCGAAACATCTTGTCGCCGTCGTGAACTGTTAAATACTCACTGGCAGCTGGGCTTCGTAGGCGAATTGATGGCGGAACACTTCGGCGCAGCCAAGCCGCCACAAACCTTTCAAATAGTTTGTCCATGGGAAACAGCAGACTGAGGCCATGCCAGTTGCCTGCAACCGACAAAGGCATTTGCTGGCTCAGGATCAGTTTGCACCATGGTTTGACTGGGCGGTAATGACCCATTAGCCTTTCATTGCGCCATCGCTTGAAATCTCCATCTACGTCCTTGCTGGAGCCAATTTCACTCATAAGGCTACGCAATTCTCCGGAAAGTTTCCAATTCGCTGCGTCCCGAGTGTTCTTCGATACCTGTTCAAGTGCCAGCTTCAACAGCCGGTTTTCTGCACCATCGGGGTCAAACACATCGTGCCGAATGTGGAAAAAATGCTGCTTGCCCGGGGGCTGTCGCAATTGGCGCACCGTGTTCAATTGCCCGCGCAAGTAGCGTTGTTCTTCCTCAACTCTGCGATAGTCGAAGCGGATGCCTGTCTTGACGATGTGCTCCAACGCAGCCAAGAAC
>JAYWDL010000129.1:0-16772 GCA_043779865.1 Polaromonas sp. | reverse complement strand
CAGCGGCCGGCCATCGGCCGCAAGCACGACGCGCGCCAGCCCCGCCAGCGTGGATTTTTCGCCGTTTGCGGTCTCCTGGTCGCGCAGCAGGTAAAAGCCGGACGACAGGGCTGTGTTTTCATGGTTTGCAAAGCTGTGCTGCGCGCTTTGCATCAGCCGGTCGCGAAGCGCCAGAATGTCGCGCTGCAAGGGCATCAGGTAGGAATTGGGTTCGCTGTTAATCACCACCATGTCAACGGCCAGCCCGCCAAAGGTCCACCACGGCTGCGCTCGCAGCAGGGCGCTGACCAGCGGCAGGCCGCTGGCTGCATGAATGCGCACCAGCACGATGGGCTTGTCGCCCGAAATGCCGAAACGCCACAGTTGGCGCTGGTCAAGCTGCATGCGTCCGGCTCCTGGCCGGGGCGTGCTGTACATCAGGGCCGTGGTCAGGTCCTGCAGCGCCAGATGCTCCTCGGGCCTCAAGGCCAGGTCGCGCAGCCGCACCTGCGCCAGTGTTGCGGCCATTCGGGCGGCGCGTTCAACATGCGTCGGCTGCAAGTATTTGTCGATGCGAGCCGCCAGTTCGTCTGCGTTATCTGCGGCTGCAGTGGCAAAGCTCAGCCTGGCCACGGCGCCGGGCGCTAGCCGCAGTTTCACGCGCAGGCTGGCCACCGGGTCCAGGCCGTTGACCGGATCGCCGTCAGCATCCATTAGCTGTGCCAACAGGGCTGGCTGGTGCGCTGGCTGGCTGCGCCCGGCGAACTGCCGGCGGTCGGCAATGCAGTCAATTGACACCAGGTCGGCATCGGCCTCGGCCAGAAAGTGCGACACCGCCATTTGCGGGTCGCCGTGCAGACGCGGCTTGCGCGTAAGCATGAGGGCACGCCATTGCGGCTCCCAGCGGGTCTGCACGAACATGTTGGAAAAGGCCGGATGCGCTTCATCGGCACGCGGGTCGGCCAGCACGGCCTCAAAGCAGGACACCAGTTCCACAAGCTGTTCGATGCGGCTGGTGTTGTGCAACTGCACGGTGCGCAGCTCAGTATCATCCTCGGGGCTGACAAGAACTATGGTGGTGGCGCTCAGGCCGTCGCCCTGTGCATCAAACTGGACCCGGTCGGCCATGAAACGGGCCTGGTAGAGCCAGCCCGGCCCAGGTGCCGGCGTGGCCGTAAGGGACACAAGCTCCCGCTGGTTGCCGCGTCGCAGGTAGAAGAAGCTTCCGTAGCCATCGCGCAGCAGGTCATCGCGCCAGCGCGTGATGTTGCGGCCACGCCAGCGGCTGACGCCCGCGCCGCTGGCACGCAGGGCGACGTTGTAGCGCCCGTTGGACAGCAAATGCGTCGGTTTCCAGCCCAGACTCAGCGGATTCACGTCGCGCGACTGGAATACTGGCTCCAGGCTATGCTCGTCGGGCTCCGGCGGCTGGCGCGGGCTGGCGCTTTCCACAATCCGGCGCGGCGTGCGCTCATGCAGCAGCGCTTCATGCGCCGCGACCTGGGCGTCAGCAGCAAACCAGCGTCTCGGTGCATCACTGCACAGCACATTGCACAGCGCCACCAGCGACATGCCCTGGTGGTGGGCCATAAAGGCCTGGATAATGCTGAATGCCTGTTTTTCCGGCTGGCGTGAAATGGTGAAGTCCAGCGCTTCAAACATGCCGAGTTCGCCGCGAGCGCCCAGCCGCTCCAGCCGTTTCAAATTGGCAACCGCCGCGCGGGGCTCGAACAAGGTTGCCAGCAAGGTGGCGTAAGGTGTTACGACCCGGTCGGCCAGGGGCGTGCGCCGCAGTGCCAGGCGCGGCACGCCAAAGGGTGAATATTGGTAGGCCAGCGAATGGTCCTGAGCAAAATAGGCCGATTCCGACACACCCCAGGGCAAGCGCTGCTGCACGCCAAAAACCCGATGTGCGGCGATCGCCGTTCGCGCTGCCATCTGCAGCAGGCCGTGCCGGGGTTCATGCATCAGCAGCGAAGGCATCAGGTACTCAAACATCGAGCCTGACCACGACTTGAGCCCGGGCGCCCCATTGACCGACAGGAAAGGCCGGCTCAGTGCACTCCAGTGGCGACGCGGCACATCGCCCTTGGCAATTGCCAGAAAGCTGGTCAGCCGCGCCTCGGAGGCCAGCAGGTCGTAGTAGCTGGCGTCAAGAATTTGATCTTCCACCTGCAGACCGATGTGGAAAAGATGGCGCTTGGCGTCATACAGGCCACTGAAATCCATGGCGTTGTACAGGGCGCGGCAGCGTTCGGCCAGGCGCAGCAAGGCAGTCTGCGCCGCCGGGCCGTCGGCGCCCTCGTGCGCCAGGCTGGTGCAGCCCTGCGCCACGGCCAACAGCAGACCGGCCAGATTTCCGCTGTCTACTGCCGACACATAGGCCGGGTGCATGACTTGCAGTGTGCGCGTGTCGTACCAGTTGAGCAGATGGCCATGGTGTTTGGGCAACTGCTCGATGCTGTCCAGCGAGCCTTCCAGGCGCCTGATGACCTCGCCCGTGCTGATCCAGCCAAATTCGCGGGCGCAACAAACGGCCAGCAGGTACAGGCCCACGTTGGTGGGCGAGGTCCGGTGGGCCAGCGTAGGGTCCGGCACAAGCTGCAGGTTGTCTGGCGGCAGATGGTTGTCTTCGGGACCGACGCAACGTTCAAAAAAACGCCAGGTATCGCGCGCCAGGTCATTGAGGTAGCGCCGGTCCTTGCCGCGCAGTTCCCGCGCAATGCTGTCTGGACGGGGCAGGCTGGCCCACCAGGCACCCACTGGCGACGCCGCCCAAAGCAGGAACAGGATAAGGCCGGCCCAGGGATTGGCGGCCCACGGCGTGGCCACCGCCAGCGCCGCGCACAACAGCGAGGCGCCGGCATGCTGGCGTATGAAAACGGCAAGCTCATTGCGCGACGCCGATTGGGCCTGCGCAGCGGTCGTCCACTCCAGCAGCCGGCGGCGGCTTGCTGCCATGCGCCACAGCGAACGCATAGCCGCATCCAGCAGCAAAAGGGCTTGTGCCGGAATCTGGCTGAATTGCCATGCGGCGCTGCCAAAGGTGCGCAGCAGTTCAGTGCGACCTTCCTGAAAAAAATGGCTCCAGGCAATTCCCCGGCGCGTCGGCACCAGGCCTGCCAGAGCTCCAAGCAAAGGCCCGGCCAGCAAGGCGGAAAATGCGACCAGCAGCGCTGTGCGCAGGGGCAAGGCTGCGGTAAAAACCACCCAGATGAGCAGCCCGAAGGTGGCGGGAACGACCAGCGAGCGACGCAGGTTGTCAGCCATCTTCCACACGCCAAGCGCATCAATACCATATTGCCTGGCGTGCCACATGAACGGCAGCAGCTGCCAGTCACCACGGGTCCAGCGATGGTTGCGCGAAGCTGCCACGCCCGCATGGTGCGGTGCGTCTTCCACCAGCACCACGTCACTGACAAAGCCGCAGCGGGCAATGCTGCCTTCCAGCAAGTCGTGGCTAAGTACCGCTTCTTCAGGAAGGCGGGCGTCAAGAACCTCATGCAGCGCCTTGACGTGCAGTAAGCCCTTGCCGCTAAAGCTGCCGGTACCAAACAGGTCCTGATACACGTCGGAAACGCCGCAATTGTAGGGGTCTATGCCGCCCTGGCCGGCGAACAGCCGATGGTACGGCGTGTCCTGTGCCAGGTCCGGCAACGGCGTGACCACGCGCGGCTGCAAAATCCCGTAGCCACTGACAACGCGGCGCGAGATGCTATCGACCTGCGGCAAATTCAAGGGATGGGCCGCTACGGCGACCAGCTCGCGCAGTGCGCCGGGCGGCAGGCCTGTATCGCTGTCCAGTGTGACGACATACCGGATGCCGTCTGCCAGCTGCAGAGTCCCGTCCACTGGAAGAAAGCCTTCCAGGGTTCCGGTAACCAGCGTGCGCAGCAATTGCTCAAGTTTGCCGCGCTTGCGCTCCCAGCCCAGCCAGCGCTGCTGGGTTTCACACCAGGATCTTGGCCGATGAATCAGCACAAAGCGCGGCGGCATGTCGTCAGGCGCCGGATAGCGCGCATTCAGCGCCGCCAGTTGGGCCCGCGCACCCTGCAGCAGCGCAGCATCGCCGGGCAAGGTGGCGCTGGGCGCGTCGATCCAGTCCGTCAGCAGTGCGAACTGAGCCTGGCGCTCGCGGTTGGCAAGCCAGTGCAACTCAAGCTGCTGCACCAGTTCCCGGTTCGACGCGGCAGACGTCAGCAGCGCAGGGATGACGACCAGCACCTGATGCTCGGCAGGAATGCCATTGGAAAAATCCAGCCGCAGCAATGGACGCACCTTCATCGACTCTGCAATCAGGCGGTGGATGAAAGCAGCCGAAGCCTCGGACGCCGGCCAGGCCAGAAGAAATAATGCCACTGCAGTTTGCCAGCCGCGTGCGTCGGTGCTTTGTGCCGAAACCAGCAAGATAAGCACGGCGCCCAAAACGATGAGAGCCACGTAAAAGGGCAATCGCCAGCGGCTCCAGCGGTGGCGACGCGACGCGCGCCGCGCAGGCAGGCCAAGCGCAGATTCCAGTCGGGAGCGGCCCTGTCCAATCAGGTAAAACCCTGCCGTACGCTCAACAGCTGCTGAAGACGTGTTGTCAGCGGCAGACCGCGCGGCGGCAACCACCACCTCAGCGACTTCCCGCTCGGACTTGAGGCTTTGCCGTGCCAGCCTCTCCATGGCCTGGGTAAGCTGCTGGCGGGTGAGTTCGCTTTCCTGGCGGAAACTGGGCAATTGCCGCAACACCTCCAACGACCGGCTCACCGGCTCAATCAGTTCGACCCAATCGACCTGGCCGATCAGGCGCAATGTGGTGATGATGTTGCCAACGGTAAGGTTGGACGCGACCTGGGCGATCTGGCTTTCAAGCAATAGCGCATGCCAATCCGGGCAATGCTGCTCGGTCCAGCGTACCAAAGCGGGCGAGTTGCTCACCGGCTCTGCCGGCATGCGCTGCCAAAGTTGAGTCAGGTAACTGCGCACCAGACCGCGCTGCTCTATCAGCGCATAAATCGCATCAAGGTCGGAGTCGTCAAGCTGCTCCGCGCTGTCCCAGACAGAATGGGCAATTTCGCGCGCCAGCTTGCCCTGCGCAATACCGTCAGCCATGCGGCGCAGGTTTTCAAGCAGCACGACGCGCAGCGTGGTGGGCAAGGCCCACAGTTCGCTCAGGCGCAGTTCGCTGCAGGTCTGGTAGGCATTGAGAAAAGCCGTGAAGACTTCCGGGTTCATCACGCTGTCGGTGTGCGCGACGTAAGCCCAGGCAATGCCATAAACGCGCGGCAACCCTTGCAGCGGCGCAGCCGCCAGTTTCGGCAGGCTGGCGTAATACAGCCGTGGCACTCCCTCACGAATTTGCTGCAGCTGCGTTTCAATCAGGGGGAAATTGTCAAGCAGCCATTCAGCCGCCGGTGTGGTGTAGTGGCCACTGAGCGACGTCAGTGCGACGTAATCGAACGCATTGCGCAATGCAACCAGGTTTTCCTCGACGCGCGGGAAAAAGGAAGGGCGATGGTGCGACTCGGCATCGGTTTCAATGACCTGGGCTTGCGCGAGGCTGCAGCCGTGTTCTTCAAAGCGCTGCAGTCCGAACAGCTCAGCGCGAATCGGAGGCTCGGCTTCTGCCGAACTGGACAGGAGAAGTTTTCGCGCGTGAAGGCTGAACGTTCCCAGCCGGCCAAGAACCTCAGCGTCCACCCGTTCAGGCCAGAGCCAGCAGACCCACGCCCAGCAGAGCCAGACTACAGGCCACTAAAATTGCGCCAGTTGTCACCATTCGAGGAGCTGTCAGCGCATGCACAATCTCAAGCGTTGCACGCACGCTGAAAAAACGGCCTCGCGAACGCCTGCAATCTGTCATGTGAGACGCAAGTGCCATGAAATCGCTCGTCACCAGATCTTTGCCAGGCGGAAAGCGGTTTGCACCTTTGGTCGTGGAAGCTGTCATCATTTTTTCTCTCCCGAGCGGCAAATTTCGCACCGCAACATAGCGACACAATAATCAGCCTGTAAACCGATCCTAGTCCCCAAAAATGGCAGGGAATATCAGACGTGGCCGGCCACTTTGTAGGACTGCGACGACAGCTTCTGTCAGCCGGTATTGCGCAAGCCGGCAGCAATTCCGTTAATCGAGATATGGATGCCGGTTTGCACCCGCTGGTCAGTCTGGCCCGCCCGATAACGGCGCACCAGCTCGACCTGTAAATGATGCAGCGGATCAATGTAAGGAAAGCGATGGCGTATGGAGCGTTGCAGCGCAGCATTGCCTGCCAGCCGCTGTTTTTCACCGGTAATCAGCGTCAGCGCTTCTGCCGTGCGGTGCCACTCTGCTTCAATTGCGCTGAAAATCTTTTTACGCAGCCTGGCGTCGCTTACCAGCTCGGCATAGCGCGACGCCAGCGCCAGGTCGCTTTTGGCGAGAACCATGTCCATGTTGCTGAGCAAGGTGCGAAAAAAAGGCCATTGCCGGTACATTTTTCGCAGCAGGCCCAGCGCGTCTTTGTGACTCGCAGGCGAGCCGCCCTGATTTAGAAACTGCTCAATGGCAGAGCCAAAGCCATACCAGCCCGGCAGGGTCAGGCGACACTGGCCCCAGCTGAAGCCCCAGGGAATCGCGCGCAGATCTTCGATCTTCTGTGAAGGCTTGCGAGACGCCGGCCGCGAGCCGATATTGAGCTCGGCAATCTCGCGAATCGGCGTGGCACTGAAAAAATAATCGGTAAAGCCCGGGGTTTCATAGACCAGCGCCCGGTAAGCGGCCATGCTGGCTTGCGAGAGCACGGCGGCGGCTTCCAGAAAGGCCCTGGTCGCCGGTTTGGTCGGCTGCAGCAAGGTCGCCTCCAGCGTGGCAGCGACCAGGGTTTCAAGGTTGCGCCGGCCAATTTCCGGGTTGGCATATTTGGAGCCAATCACTTCGCCTTGCTCGGTCAGGCGAATTTGCCCGCGCACCGTGCCGGGCGGCTGCGCCAGGATAGCCTGGTAGCTTGGACCGCCGCCCCGGCCGACCGTGCCGCCCCGTCCGTGGAACATTCGCAGCGTGATGCCGTGGGAACTGGCCAACTGGTCAAACAATTCCACCAGCGCAATTTCAGCGCGGTACAGCTCCCAGTTGCTGGTGAAAATGCCGCCGTCCTTGTTGCTGTCGCTGTAGCCGAGCATGATGTCCTGCTCGGCGCCGCTGCGCTGCACCAGCTGGGCCACGCCCGGCAGCGCATAGAACTCACGCATGATGGGCGCGGCATTGTGCAGGTCTTCAATGGTTTCAAACAGCGGCACCACGATGAGGTCGTGCGTCGCCTGCTGGTCCAGCGTGCCATGCATCAGGCCCACTTCTTTTTGCAGCAGCAACACTTCTAGCAAGTCGCTCACTGTTTCGGTATGGCTGATGATGTAGTGGCGAATCGCTTCAGTGCCAAACCGGGCGCGCGCCGTTCGTGCAGCTTCAAAAATCGCCAGTTCGCTTCGGGCAAGGTCTGAATAGACGGTGCCCAGCACCCGCAGTGGCCGGGCGTCATTGAGCATCTGCATCAGCAGCGCGCGCTTGGAAGTCTCATCCAGGCTGGCGTAGCCGGGTTCAATCCGCGCCACCGCCAGTAGCTCGGCCACCACCTCTTCATGCTTGTCAGAACTCTGCCGCAAATCGACCGTTGCCAGGTGAAAACCAAACACGTCCACCGCGCGGATCAGCGGCTGCAGGCGCTGGGCCGTCAACGCTTCGCCGTGATGAGTCTTGAGCGAGACCTGCAGCGTACGCAGGTCCGCCAGAAAATCTTCTGCCCGGGCATAGGCATTTTGCGGTGCAAGCGCATGACGCGCTGCATCGCCGCCGGTCAGCGCCTTGAGCGTAGCGGCCAGCCGGGAATAGACGCCCGTCAGGGCGCGGCGGTAGGGCTCGTCCTGGCGGTGCTCACTGGTGTCGGGGGAGCTTTCAGCAAGCGTCCGCATCTCGTCGCTGCAATTGACCAGAATCGCCGACATCGACAACTCGCCGCCCAGCAAATGCACTTCGGTCAGGTAGTGGCGCAGCGCCACGTCGGCTTGCCGGCCGAGGGCGTAATTGAGGGTTTCGGCGCTGACATTGGGGTTGCCGTCGCGGTCGCCGCCTATCCACTGGCCCATGCGCAGAAAACTGTGGACCGGCTGTATGCCGAGCTCGCGCTCCAGGTTGGCATAAAGCTTCGGGATTTCGCGCAGAAACGTCGCTTCGTAATAACTTAGCGCATTCTCGATTTCGTCGGCCACCGTGAGTTTTGTAAAGCGCAGCAAGCGGGTTTGCCACAACTGCGTCACGCGGGCGCGCAACTGCGCTTCGTTGGCAGCAAGCTCACGCGGCGTGAGCGCATCCTTGGCGGCATTGACGGCCAGCGCCAGCGCCTTGATACCGTCGCGCGCCGTGAGCAACTGCGCAATATCGCGTTCAGCGTCCAGAATGCTCTTGCGCTGCACTTCGGTCGGGTGCGCCGTCAGCACCGGCGAGACAAAGCTGCGCGCCAGCATGGTGGCTATGGTTGCGGGCGCTATACCCGCCCACCGCAGTCGGGCCAAGGCCACTTCTATGCTGCCTTCCTGGGTATCGCCTGCGCGCTCGTGGACGGCGCGGCGCCGGATATGGTGGCGGTCTTCGGCCAGATTGGCCAGGTGGCTGAAATAGGTGAAGGCGCGGATCACGCTGACGGTCTGGTCGCCGCTCAAGTCCTTGAGCAGCGTTTTAAGTACCTTGTCGGCTTCCTGGTCAGCGTCGCGGCGAAATGCTACCGACAGCTTGCGCACCTGCTCGATCAGCTCGTAGGCGGCCAGGCCCTCCTGGTCCCGAATCACGTCGCCCAAAATGCGGCCCAGCAGGCGAATGTCTTCCACCAAAGGGAGTTCGTTGTTGCGGGATCGTCCTGCTGACTTGGGTTTAGCCATCTCCATGATGTTTGCGTTAACGTCTTCCTTGACGTCGTCTCTGACTTTTCTTGTGCGTGCGGAAGTAAGCATCCTGGCCTTTTGGTACTGAAACGGGTACTGAAGCGCCCATGCTAGCATTCACTTCCTCAATAGATTACCGATAGGTTAGCAGTGGCTGCAGTGTTTCAAACTCTCTCAAAAACCGCCAAAGTGGTGATCGCCACGCGCGAAAGCCGTCTGGCGATGTGGCAGGCCAGGCATGTCAAGGCGCTGCTCGAATCACGCCTGGGCTGGCAGGTCGAACTGCTGGGCATGACGACCCAGGGCGACCAGATCCTGGACCGTTCCCTGAGCAAGGTCGGCGGCAAGGGCCTGTTCGTCAAGGAACTTGAAGTCGCGCTGAGCGAGGGCCGGGCCGATCTGGCGGTGCATTCGCTCAAGGATGTGCCGATGGATTTGCCTGAAGGCTTTGCGCTGGCCTGCGTGCTGGAGCGCGAAGATCCGCGCGATGCGTTTGTGTCCAACCAGTTCGCGTCGCTGGCCGAGTTGCCGCAGGGCGCCGTGGTCGGCACGTCCAGCCTGCGCCGGCTGGTGTTGCTCAAGGCCTTGCGGCCCGATTTGAATATCCAGCCGCTGCGCGGCAATCTGGACACCCGTCTTCGCAAGCTCGACGAAGGCCAGTACCACGCCATCGTGCTGGCCGCCGCCGGGCTCAAGCGCCTGGGCCTGGAATCGCGGATTCGCGGTACGTTTGCGCCCGCTGACATGCTGCCGGCCGCCGGGCAGGGCGCTTTGGGCATTGAGGTGCGGACGGAGCGGGCCGATCTCATCGAGGCGCTGGGCACCCTGGCGCACCTGCCGACCTGGCTGGCGGTGACGGCCGAGCGAACCGTATCGCGCGCCATGGGCGGCAGCTGCTCCATGCCGCTGGCAGCCTTTGTGACCAATTCAACACAAGCTGGCAGCTCCATGCAACTCCATGCCGCCTGGGGCGATCCGGTCATGGCTGAGGCTCAAGCGGGCGCTTCGCAAACTCCGCTCGCGCCGCTCGTGCAGGTGAAGCAAACAGCCATGGTACGCAGTTTTGACGAAGCCGAGGCGCTGGGTGAGGCGGTGGCGGCTCAGCTGCGTGCCGGCGGGGCTGTCTGGGCCAGCAATGCCCCAACACCCTAGAGCTGGGCCAGCGTGAGCACAGTCATCGTCACCCGGCCCGAGCGCGACGCGCAGCACTGGGTGCTGCAGCTTCAGCAGTCTGGAATTGACGCCGAAACTTTCCCGCTGATTGAAATTGCACCGCTCTCAAGCGCTGCCCATGTGCAGGCGCTGAAAGACGCCTGGCAAGCACTGCAGGGCTACACGGCCTGCCTGTTCGTCAGCGGTCATGCAGTAGAGCATTTTTTCAAGGAAAATCCGGCTTTTGCGCAAGATACACGGGCGCAAGAAGCTATCAATACAGTAGCAAGTCAAGACTTTGGGCGAATCCCGCCAAACCTGCGTTTCATGGCCCCCGGACCGGGCACCGTGGCTGCGCTGCGGGCGGCCGGCATTCCCGCCGCGCAAATTGACGCACCGGCGCCCGATGCTAGCCAGTTTGACTCCGAAGCCCTGTGGCAAGTCATTGGCCAGCGTGACTGGCAAGGCCGTCGGGTGCTGATTGTGCGGGGACAAAGCGCCGGCGCTGAAGTCAATTCATCTGGCCGTGACTGGATTTCCCGCCAGTGGCATGCCGCTGGCGCAACGCTTGATTTTGTAGGCGTTTATCAGCGCCGCGCACCCCAATTAACCGAAGCGCAGGAGCAGCGCGCCCGCGCCGCCAGCGCCGACGGGTCGATATGGCTGTTCAGCAGTTCCGAAGCCGTTGCCAATCTGGTTCATCTTGCGGTCATGCAAGGCGTGAACTGGAGCGGCGCACGCGCACTGGCTACGCATCCCCGCATCGTCGATGCCGTGCGGGCTGCCGGCTGGGGTGTTGTTGTGGAGTCACGTCCGGCGCTCCAGGACATCCGGGAGAAGCTTGGCTCTATAGAATCGCACTACTCATGAGCGACCGCCCCTCAGCCTTGCCTCCCTTGCCTGCTCCTGTGCCCGATGACGAGCAGGTGCCAGTGCGTGCGCTGACGCAAACAGAACTGCAGTCCGCACTGCCGGATGCCTGGCTGGTGCCCCGCAGCTGGGCATTGGTGGTGGCTGCACTGGCCGGCGCCGGGCTCCTGGCCAGTGCCTTGCTGTGGCAAAAGCTGGGAACGATCCAGGAAGAGCTCGCCCGCCGCACAACCGATTCCAGCGCCCAGGCGATTGAGGCGCGTACCCTGGCGCGTGAGGCGCAGGAAGTCGCCCGTGAGCTGTCAGCGCGGCTGGCACTGCAGGAAACCCGCCTGGGTGAAGTCAACCTGCAGCGCAGCCAGCTCGAAGAGCTGATGCAAAGCCTGTCGCGTTCGCGCGATGAAAACCTGGTGGTCGATGTCGAGTCAGACCTGCGGCTGGCCCAGCAGCAGGCCCTGCTGACTGGCAGCGCCGAGCCCTTGCTGGCGGCGCTCAAATCGGCCGACACACGGCTGACACGCGCCGCCCAGCCGCGCCTCAATCCGCTGCAGCGCGCGGTTACCCGTGATATCGACCGCATCAAGCGCGCCAGCGTCACCGATGTGCCGGCCCTGATGCTCAAGCTTGACGAGCTGGCCCGGCTGGTCGATGAGTTGCCGGTGGCCAACGAAATGGTCGCCAATAACGTTCCGCGTCCAGTGGCTCCAGCGGTTTCAGGCGCGACTGCGCCGCCTTCCTCCGCTTCGGCCGCCAGCAAGTCTTCATTGACAGGATTTGACACACCGGCACTTCAGGCCTGGCTGCAGCGCACGCTGGGAAGCCTGTGGGCCGAAGCGCGCCAGCTGCTGCGCGTCAGCCGCATCGACCAGCCCGAAGCGGCATTGCTGGCGCCTGAGCAGTCGTTTTTCCTGCGTGAAAACCTCAAGCTCAGACTGCTCAATGCACGCATGGCGCTGCTGTCGCGCCAGACTGACGCAGCGCGTGCCGATCTGGTCAACGCCAGGGTCTGGCTGGGCAAATACTTTGATCCGGCTGCGCGAAAAACCCAGGCCGCTCTCCAGTTGCTGGGTCAGGTGCAGGGTCAGCTCAAAACCAGCGAGCTGCCCCGGCTGGACGAAACCATGGCCGCGCTGGCTACCGCGGCCGCGGGCCGTTAACCGCAGTACAGGCAAAGCAGTCACATCATGCGCGCCGCACTCTGGTTTCTGGCCCTGTTTGGCATCGCCGTCGCGGTGGCTCTGGTGGCGGGCAACAACCAGGCGGTTGTCACCATCTTCTGGCCGCCGCACCGGGTCGATATTTCATTCAACCTGATGGCGCTGCTGCTGGCCGGCCTGTTCATGCTGCTGTACCTGGCCTCACGCGCCCTGTCAGCCGTATTTTCCCTGCCCGTCGAAGCCCGGCGCTGGCGTGCCCAGCAGAAAGAGCGCGCCATGTACGGCGCTTTGATGGACGCGCTGGCCCACCTGATGGCGGGGCGCTACATCCGTTCCGCCAAATCGGCGCAAAACGCGCTGGCGCAGGAAAAAAGTCTGGGCGTGGCGACCGATCCTGCCGGCCATCCGACGGGCCACAGTGCCGGCCTGGCCAGCCAGTTGCGTACCCTGGCGCATTTGCTGGTGGCCGAAAGTGCGCAGGCGCTGCAAAACAAGGCTTTGCGGGAGCAGCATCTGCAACTGGCGCTGGAAAGTTCAGCCCAGCGCCAGGCGCAGGAAGTGCGCGAAGGTGTACAGTTTCGCGCTGCCCGCTGGGCGCTGGAAGACCATGACGCCAGCGCTGCCCTCGACTGGCTGGGACAGCTGCCGCAGGGCGCGGCGCGGCGCACCCTGGCCCTGCGCATGAAGCTGCGAGCGGCCCGGTATGGACGGCTGACGCTGTCCGCGCTGGAAACCGCACGCCTGCTGGCCAAGCATCGGGCCTTTTCGCCAGCGGCGGCGCAAAGCATTGTGCGCGGCCTGGCGCTGGAGTTGCTTGATGATTCGCACGATGCGGTGCAGCTGCAGCGGGCCTGGGACGTCCTGGACGATAGCGAGCGCGCCATGCCCGAGCTGGGGGTGCATGCGGCTTCACGGCTGATGGCGCTGAATGGCGATGCCGCGCTGGCCCGTACCTGGCTGTTGCCGGTGTGGAACCGCATGATGGAGCCGCGCCCGGACCTGGGCGACAACCTGCGCATCAAGCTGATGAGCGTTCTTGAAGCGGGCCTGGACTCGCTTGATGGCGCCTGGCTGGCGCGTATTGAAGCCGCGCAGCTCAGCCGCCCGCGCGATGCCAATCTTCAGTATCTGGCAGGAATGGCGTGCCTGAGCCGCCAGCTCTGGGGCAAAGCCCGCCAGCTGCTGTCGCAGGCCGCACCGGCCTTGCAGGATACAGGGCTGCACCGCAATGCCTGGCGTGCCCTGGCAGTGCTGGCCGAGCAGCGCGACGATGAAGCAGCCGCTGCCGAGGCCTACAAGCGGGCCGCGCAGATTTGACTGTTCGCGTCCTGCGGCCCGAGGTAGCTATTGCAGTGCTCCTTCAACTGCGCAGGCCATGCCAGTGCCAGACGAATCCATCATTGACGTGGCGAGGAGGTTCCTGGCCATCAAAAACCAGCGTGCTGCGCATTCGCCGTAGTTAACCGGCCAAAAAAAAGCCGCACCCTTGAGGATGCGGCTTGAGCTTATGCCTGACGGCCTGCAGACTTTTTCCAGGATTTCAGGTGGTCTTGAGCCAGCATTCAGTCAGCTGATTTTTCAAATGGCAGGGGCAGGGTGCCCAGATCACGCCTGGTTTCCACCAGCACCAGCGGCGCTTCCTGCGACACCACCAGAGGAGGACGCTCGCGGGGTACCATAATCGGCTTGACTTCAGCCGCCATTGCTGCCTTCGCTTCAGAGATCTTGGCGGCGTCGGAATTGATCCACTTCAGGCCTGAACCCTCGGCGACTTGGGCCAGATCCTGCAAGGGCAGGTTGTAGGACTGAACCTTGGGCAGGGCGCTGGCAGCCGGTGCGGGCGTTGAAAGCGGAGCCGATACCGGCCTTGGCGCGGCTACAGGCACGGGGACCGCGGCAGTCGGTGCTGCTGCTGACGGTGCGGCTACAAATGCTACTGATTCAGTAGCAAGAGGTGCCCGTTCCTGCTGCGCATGAGCCTGATCTGACTGTGAAAACTCCGACTTCACCGGCGCTGCGCTGCCCTCGGCCGTCTGCTCATTGCGCTCGCCGCGTTCACGGCGGTCGCGGCCATAACGGTCACGGCTGCGGCGCTCGCGCGGCTGGCGGTCCTGGCCTTCTTCCCGACCTTCAGGGCGAACCTGAACATCGGTGGAAGATACCGGTGCGACCGGGTTACCGGCTTCGTCCAGACCTGCCACGACGGCCGGGTGAGCGGCATCGAAACTGTCAGCCTGGCTGCCTGCGACCGGTGCGGCACTGCCGTCAGGTCGATCACCGCGGCGCTCGTTGCGGCGACCACTGCGCTCGCCGCGTTCACGACGGCCATCGAAAGCTTCGTCGCCACGCCCTTCGACGCGACCTTCACTGCGACCTTCTGTGCGTCCATTCTGTCGACGCTCGCCATCCTGAGCCGGGCGATCCTGGCGTTGCGCTAGCGCGTCGCCGCCCGTGGCCGCTGCCATTGCGGCCTGGTTGGCCATGGCGAGGTCCTGCTCGACGGCATCGCGCGGGATGCGCTCGCCGCGTTCGGGACGCTCAGAGCGCTCTGGTCGGTCACCGCGTGGCCGGCTGCGGTCCGCACGGCCTTCACGGTTCTGGTTCTCGTTGCGTGGCTGGCCTTCGTTATCGTTGCGGCCCTCATTGCGGTTTTCAGCGCGGGGCTCACCGGCTGGACGTTCCTGGCGTTCCTGACGCTCCGGGCGTCCTCCTTCGGCACGTCCTTCAGGATTGCGCTCACGGCGTTCATCGGGACGGCTCTCGGTGCGGCCTTCCATACGGCTCTCGGTGCGGCCTTCCATACGGTTCTCGCTGCGGCTTTCGGGCGTGCCTTCCCCGCGGCTGCGGCCGCCGCGACGGCCATCACGGCCACCGCGCTCCGGGCGCTCGCCACGGTCTGAACGTTCGCCGCGTCCTTCAAAAGGACGACCTTCACGGGGTGCATCGGCCTGGCGCTCGTCTTTTTTCACTTCCCTGACAGCTGGCGCTGGCGCTGGCGTTGGCGCCGACGTTTCCGCACCGCCGAACAGCGTCTTGATCCAGCCAAACAAGCCTTTTTCGGCTGGGGCCGGTGCGGGCGCGGGAACGCGTACCGGTGCAACAGGCGGAGTCGCCTTGGGCGCTACAGGGGCTACTGTCACTGGCCTGGGCGGGGCGGCGGGAGCCGGTGCATCGGGCAGCACGCCCTTGATGATGGGTTCCTGCCTGTTGTGCTTTTCCTGGCTGCGGCGCGTCACTGTCGTCGGGTCTTCCATCTCTTCGGCCATCTTGTAGCTCGCTTCGATGTTGTCCAGACGTGGGTCGTCGTGCTTCAGGCGTTCCAGGCGGTAGTTGGGCGTTTCCAGCGTCTTGTTAGGCACCAGCAGCACGTTGATGCGCTGCTTCATTTCAATCTTGGCGATCTCGGAGCGCTTTTCATTGAGCAGGAACGATGCCACATCGACAGGCACCTGGCACAGCACCGAGGCGGTGCTGTCTTTCAGCGATTCTTCCTGGATGATGCGCAGAATCTGCAGCGCCGAGCTTTCGGTGTCGCGAATGTGGCCCGAACCGCCACAACGCGGGCAGGGAATGGAAGCGCCTTCGTTGAGCGCCGGGCGCAGGCGCTGGCGGCTCATTTCCATCAGCCCAAATTTGCTGATGGTGCCAAACTGCACGCGGGCACGATCCTGGCGCAGCGCGTCACGCAGGCGGTTTTCAACGTCGCGGCGGTTGCGCGACTCTTCCATGTCGATAAAGTCAATCACGATCAGGCCGCCCAGGTCGCGCAGACGCATCTGGCGCGCCACTTCGTCAGCGGCTTCCAGGTTGGTGCGGGTGGCGGTTTCCTCGATGTCGCCGCCCTTGATGGCACGCGCCGAGTTGACGTCCACGGAAACCAGCGCTTCGGTGTGGTCAATCACAATGGCGCCGCCGGAAGGCAGCTGCACGGTGCGGGCGTAGGCTGACTCGATCTGGTGTTCGATCTGGAAGCGGCTGAACAGCGGCGCGTCATCGCGGTAGCGCTTGACGCGGTGCTCATGCTCGGGCATCACATGCGCCATGAACTGGCGTGCTTGCTCATAAACGTCGTCAGTGTCGAACAGGATGTCGCCGATGTCGCTGTTGAAGTAGTCGCGGATCGCACGGATCACCAGGCTCGATTCCTGGTAAATCAGGAAGGCGCCCTTGCCGCCCTTGCCAGCACCGTCAATCGCGGTCCAGAGCTTGAGCAGGTAATTCAGGTCCCACTGCAGTTCAGGTGCGCTGCGGCCAATGCCTGCGGTGCGCGCGATGATGCTCATGCCGCCGGGATATTCGAGCTTGTCCATCGCCTCCTTCAGCTCGGCGCGGTCTTCGCCTTCAATACGGCGCGATACGCCGCCGCCGCGCGGGTTGTTGGGCATCAACACCACATAGCGGCCAGCCAGCGACACAAAGGTCGTGAGCGCTGCGCCCTTGTTGCCGCGCTCTTCCTTTTCGACCTGGACGAGCAGTTCCTGGCCTTCCCTGATCACATCGCTGATGCGCGCCTGGCTGACTGGCACGCCTTGCGTAAAGTATTGTTTTGAGATTTCCTTGAACGGCAAAAAGCCGTGGCGGTCTTCGCCGTAATCGACAAAGCAGGCTTCCAGCGAAGGCTCGACGCGGGTGACGACGGCCTTGTAGATGTTGCCCTTGCGCTGCTCGCGCCCTTCAATTTCAATTTCGTAGTCGAGGAGTTTTTGTCCGTCAACA
>JAYWDL010000128.1:0-6469 GCA_043779865.1 Polaromonas sp. | reverse complement strand
AGCTCAATCTGGCACTCGACGCCTTGAAGGCAATCAATGCGCCAGGCTGATGCAGTAACCTGTCGCGATGAACGCATCCAGCAGCCAGCGCCCTGACCCAGACGAGTTGTTGCAGCGACTGCAGCAGCAGGCAGAGCAGGGCATGCGTGGCAAACTGCGCATCTATTTCGGCGCCAGCGCGGGCGTCGGCAAAACCTATGCGATGCTCAGCGCGGCCCAGCGCGAAAGCAAGGTCGGGCGCGACATTCTGGTCGGGGTGATTGAAACTCACGGACGTAGCGAAACGGCGGAGTTGCTGACCGGACTGGCACAACTGCCGCTGCGCCAGGTACCTTACCGTGGCCGGACCTTGCAGGAGTTTGACCTGGACGCGGCGTTGGTGCGCAAGCCTGCCGTGCTGCTGGTCGATGAGCTGGCGCATAGCAATGTGGCGGGCTCGCGTCACCCCAAGCGCTGGCAGGATGTGCAGGAATTGCTGGAGGCCGGCATCGACGTCTGGTCGGCGCTCAATGTCCAGCATCTGGAAAGCCTGAATGGCACGGTGGGCGCCATTACCGGCATCCGTATCAATGAGACAGTGCCGGACACGGTTCTGGATGCGGCTGACGAGATCATTCTGGTCGATGTGACGCCGGACGAGTTGACGGCGCGCCTGAAAGCCGGCAAGGTCTATTTGCCTCAGCAGGCCGAGCGTGCGGGGCAAAACTTTTTCCGCAAGGGCAACCTGATTGCCTTGCGCGAGATTGCCCTGCGGCGCACTGCCGAGCATGTCGAAGACGATGTACGCAGCTACCGGATCGAGAAATCCATTGCCCCGGTGTGGAACACCGAAGGCGCCATCCTGGCGTGTATCGGTCCGCGCGAAGGCGCCGAGCAGACCGTGCGCAGTGCGGCGCGGCTGGCCGGGCAACTCAACGTACGCTGGCATGCGGCCTATGTTGAAACACCGCGCCTGCAGCGCCTCGGAGCGGTACAGCGCGACAGGATTCTGGCCGTCATCAAACTGGCTGAAGAGCTGGGTGCGACAACCGCCGTGCTGGCCGGCAGCGACTCTGCGGCCGAACTGGTGGCACAGGCGCAAGTGCTCAACTGCGCCACGCTGATAGTCGGGCGTCCCGAGTTGCCGGGCTGGGCAGTCCTGTGGAGCAGCCGCACCATGACGCGCCGGCTGGCGACGCTGGCACCCACGCTGGACATTGTGGAGGTGGGCATTGCCGAAAGCGCCCGGCGGTTTGCACCGGCCGTGCAGCGTGGCGATGAGGAAGACATTGCGTCCTGGCAGGCCAGCCTGCCGCGTTATGTTTGGGCCATCGCCAGCAGCGTGGCGATCACCTTGCTGGCCACACCACTGCTGAAGTTTTTCGACCTGGCCAATATCGTCATGCTGTTTTTGCTGGGAACGGTGCTGGTCGCGCTGAAGTTCGGGCGCGGCCCGGCGGCGCTGGCGGCTTTCCTCAATGTCGCCGCGTTTGACTTCTTCTTTGTGCCGCCGCGCATGTCGTTCGCCGTGAGCGATGTGCAGTACCTGGTGACTTTTGCCGTCATGCTGGTGGTGGGGCTGCTGACCGGGCAGCTGACGGCAGGCCTGCGGTTTCAGGCGCGCATTTCGTCCAGCCGGGAGCGCCGCGCGCAGTCTCTGTTCGAGTTGACACGCGAACTGTCGGCAGCGCTGTTGAGCTCGCAGGTGGCCGAACTGGGCGAATCGGCGGTGCAGCGCAACTTTGGCGGCCAGGCGCTGGTGCTGATCACCGATGCCCGCGACCAGCTGGTGCTGCCCGGCCAGTTGCCGCCGGGCTTTGATGCCAGCGTGGCCGACTGGGCGTTTCGCAATGGCCAGGCCGCCGGCCTGGCCACTTCCACCCTGTCAGCCCAGACCTGGCATTACGTGCCGCTGAAGGCGCCGATGCGGGTGCGCGGCGTGCTGGCCCTGCAGCCCGCCCAGCCGCGCTGGCTCCTGATTCCCGAGCAATTGCAGCAGCTCGAAACACTGGCACGGCAAATTGCCATCGCGCTGGAGCGCGTGCATTACGTGGACATTGCCCAGCAGGCAGTAGTGGAAATGGAATCGGAGCGGCTGCGCAATACTCTTCTGGCGGCCATCTCGCACGATGTGCGCACACCGCTGACGGCGCTGATCGGGCTGGCCGAATCGCTGCAGCGCTCACTGCCGCCGCTGGGCCGCCAGCAGGCCGAAATGACCCAGGCCATGACGCAGCAGGCGCGCCAGCTCAGTGCTTTGGTGACCAATCTTCTGGACATGGCGCGCCTGCAAAACGGCGGCGTCAGTCTGCATAGCGAGTGGCAGTCGGTCGAAGAGGTGGTGGGCTCGGCGATTCGCGCCGCACAGCCTGCGCTGGATGGCAGGGCGGTGCAAACCGATGTACCGCCAGACTTGCCGCTGGTCGAGTTTGACGCGGCTCAGATCGAGCGGGTGCTGGTGAACCTGCTGGAAAACGCCGCCAAGTATGGCGGGCCGCCCATTGAAGTCCGGGCCCGCGTCATACCGGACAGCCTGCTGTTGACGGTGCGCGACCACGGACCGGGGCTGCCGCCGGCAATGCGGGGCCGCGAGGCCGAACTGTTCGAGAAATTCACCCGGGGCCAATCCGAGTCCGCCACGCCGGGCGTGGGGCTGGGGCTGGCCATCTGCAAGGCCATCGTGGATGCGCATCGCGGGCATATTGTGGCCGGCAATGCCCAGGATGGCGGGGCGGAATTCACCATCACCCTGCCGCGCCGATCTCCGCCTGCGCACATGCCGGAAGGTTAATAAGGCCCCACGCTTGTCACTTCGTGTACTGCGCTGCCCCCGAGGGGCTCTGCTTGCTTGGGGCGGCCCGGCGCTACGCAGGCTCTAAACTCTGCTTATGGTCCATCCCGTTGTTGTCGTCATAGAAGACGAGCCGCAAATTCGCCGCTTTGTTCGCAGTGCGCTGGAGGCTGAGGGCTGGCAGGTGTTTGAGGCCGGCACGGCGCAGCGCGGCTTGACGGAAGCCGGCACCCGCAAGCCCGATCTGCTGGTGCTGGACCTTGGCCTGCCTGATGCAGACGGCCTGGACCTGATCCGCGACGTGCGCGGCTGGTCGGGTGTGCCCATCATTGTGCTGTCGGCACGGGCTGACGAGGCCGACAAGATTGCCGCGCTGGATGCCGGCGCCGACGATTACCTGACCAAACCCTTTGGCGTCGGTGAGTTGTTGGCCAGGGTGCGCGCCAACCTGCGCCGTCCCCGGGCCGTAGCCGCAGACGGTAGCGCTGCGCAACAGGCTGACCCGGTGTTTCGTTTTGGCGAGGTCGAGATTGACCGGCAGGCCAGACTGGTGCGCCGAAGCGGTGCGGAAGTTCACCTCACGCCCATCGAATACCGCTTGCTGACCATGCTGATAGCCAACGCGGGCCGGGTTTTGACGCACCGCCAGCTGCTGCGCGAAGTGTGGGGTCCGTCGCATGCCGGACAGAGTCACTACCTGCGCATTTACATGGGCCATTTGCGGCAAAAGCTGGAAGCCGACCCGGCCCAGCCGCAGCACCTGCTGACGGAAACCGCAGTGGGTTACCGCTTGCTGCCCGGATAGTGCGCTCCATCAGCCATCTTTATATGCAAAACAAGGCTTTCGCGCAGTATCGACGGGCGCAAGCAGCTATAAAATAGATAGTAAATTCATGTCCAAACTACCACCTGGCCCACTGCCCAAACCTTCTGCTCCCGCCGCAACGCGAATCCGGGCAGCCGACCCTGCCGACCCTGCCGCCCCTGCCGCCCCTGCGTCCACGGGCAGCACCATCCGCCTGAACAAACGCATGGCTGACCTCGGCCTGTGCTCGCGCCGTGAGGCCGACGACTGGATTGCCCGTGGCTGGGTGCGCGTCAATGGCGCGCCGGCAGTGATGGGCCAGCCCGTGGCTGTCAATGCGCGCATCGAAGTGGCGCGCGAAGCCGAGCAGCAGCAACGCCAGCAAGTCACCATCCTGATCAACAAGCCGGTCGGCTATGTCAGCGGCCAGGCCGAAGACGGCCACGAGCCCGCCGTGGTGCTGGTGCAGCCGGAAAACCGCTGGCGCGAATGCAATAGCCGCATGCGCTGGGGCCATGAGCAGCTGCGCGGCCTGGCGCCGGCCGGCCGGCTTGACATCGACTCGATCGGCCTGCTGGTGCTGACGCAGGACGGACGCGTGGCGCGGCAACTCATTGGCGAAGACTCGGACATTGAAAAAGAGTATCTGGTGCGTGTGAGCTATGGCGCTGAAACCGTCAACGTGCAGGCAGCGTTTCCGCGTGAAAAGCTCGCCGTCCTGCGCCACGGTCTGAACCTGGACGGCCAGGCTTTGCTACCGGCGCAGGTCGATTGGCAAAATACCGAGCAGCTGCGTTTCGTGCTCAAGGAGGGCAAAAAGCGCCAGATTCGCCGCATGTGCGAGCAGGTCGGGCTTTTTGTGACGGGATTAAAACGCGTGCGAATCGGCCGCGTCAACCTGGGCCACCTGCCGATTGGCCAGTGGCGTTACCTGGCGCCGCATGAACAGTTCTGAAACTGGCGCCACGTGCAAATACGGCTGAAGCAGAATTAAATCACTATCAAATTAATAGCTTCTTGCGCATACACCTATTGGGCTGGTGCAGGATTTCATTCTAAAAATGACGGTTGTTCAGGAAACTGAAGCCGGGTGAACGACAGCCGGGCTGGTTTTTTTACCGCCGGCCTTGGTGCCGGGCGACGATCTGAAACAAGCTTTCGTGGCGCTACTGCATCAACTTGACAATCGACAAACGCATGCTTGCCGGCAGGCTGCGCTGAATCGGGTTCTGTCGCATTAAGTTATTCCCAGCAGAAATTGTTCAATAAAATCAACGCCATTTTTTGATAAAAATTGCTTAATGCGACAGAACCCTGGCTTGATACCCGGCGCTTCGAGGCTTAGCGCACGAGCAACACCGGCACCTTGCTTTGAGCCAGCACCTGGGTGGCCACGGAACCCATTACCAGATTGCCCAGCGAGCCGTGTCCGTGCGAACCCATGATGAGCAGATCGAACTTGCCTGAATCGGCAAATTTGGCGATGGTTTCGCCGGCCGGTCCCACCTTCCAGTCACTCCTGGCGTTGATGCCATGACGCGCCAGGAATTTGGCTACCGGGGCCATGACCTTTTCCGTTTCATCGGCGTAATAGCTGTTCACGACCTCCTTACCCACGGCTGCGCGTACGCGCGGTGGCAAAGGGGGCTGCACCGTGAACACGGTGTAGTCATTGCTGGCGCCGAACAATTCGTCATGCGTGGTCAGGTAGGCCAGCATTTTTTTGGTGTAGCTGCTGCCGTCAACGGCGAGAAGAATATTCATCGGGAGCTCCTCTTTTAAAACTGTAGTTTAGCCAGTGATGGCTTTGCGCCTTGTCAAACCAAAATCAAGGGGTGCCGGCTCACCACTTCACCGCAATGCACAGCGACTCGCGAAATGCGGCCTGTTCGCCCTTGCGCGCATAACCCAGCGGATTTGCCGCCACGCGGCAGCCGTGCCTGACATAGTCATTCGGACAATGCAGGTGCCCGTGCAGCCACAGCGTGGCCAGCGGCAGCAGCTCGTCCAGTGAATTGCAGAATCCGGCGGTTCCCGGTGTCAGGCCATAGCGCGGATCGGCACTCAGCAGGCTGGGCGCAAAATGTGTGACTGCCACCGTCGGGCCGTCAAACGGCACTGCCAGGGCCTGGCGCAACCAAGCCTGGCTTTTCAGGCCCTCATCCCGCACCTCTTCGGCCAGCATGGGCTGGCCCTGGCGCAAGGAATGATTTTTCTTCAGATAAAAATTGGCGGCGCGGAAGGCTTTTTCGCGCGCCTTCAGTTGCTCGCCCAGCGTGATGTCGCTAGCGCGGGCCTTGTCGCTACTCAGCGCATCGAAATCGGTCCACAGGGTCGTGCCAATAAAACGCACATTCTGGACAAGCACGGTTTCCCGCTCCAGCCAGATCAGCCCCAGGCGATTGCAGGTTTCACGAAGCCGGATGTGGGCCTCGTCAAAATCCAGACCGTCGTACTCATGGTTGCCAGGTAAAAAAATCACCGGTGTCGGCCAGTTCGCGCCGCCCAGTTCCACGGGCAGCGGCGAAAACCGCGCCAGCCCAAAGTCTTCAATCCCCAGACTGCTCAGCAGCGAGCCGTTCTGGTACGAGCCGATGTCGCCGGCCAGCACCAGCACATCGGCGCCGGGCAGGGGCCTGGCCCTGAAATGCGGATTGGATTCGAGGTGCAGGTCGGACAGAAGCTGGATTTTCACCTGCTGATTGTGCTGGAAGTCAAAAACCCAACCCCCCAAAAACCAGAAAAACACCGCCAAAACAGCAGCGCCGTACCGTGAAAAGCCCAGGGGTCGGATTTGCTGGCCTACACGCGCTACTCCAGTTGCACGAAAGCTTCTTCTGGGGACTTTACGGCCACGAATTTTGCAGCCTGGGTCAGCGCGACACCTGCTTTGG
>JAYWDL010000127.1:0-6482 GCA_043779865.1 Polaromonas sp. | reverse complement strand
CTACGGGCAGCCTCTGTCCTGAGCGGTCAAGCAAACGAATGGGAGCCAGCGAACGCAGCGCCGGGCCGCCCCCAAGCGAAGTTCAGCCCCCTCGGGGGCAGCGCAGCACACGCAGTGGCAAGCGTGGGGGCTACGAACGCAGCGCCGGGCAGCCCCAAGCGAAGTTCAGCCCCCTCGGGGGGCAGCGCAGCACACGCAGTGGCAAGCGTGAGGGCTACATATGCATGCGGTCGCGGCTATCGCGTACGCTTTGCCTGATTTCCTGCAGCACCGCCAGAAAACTCCAAAACTGACTGGCCTGCACCTTGAGACGGTAGTCGGTCTGGGCAATCTGCTCTTCAAACATTTCGCTCATGCGCGAATCCAGGTCTGCAGGCAGCAGCTTGAGGTAGGCTTCGCTCTCGGAGCCATCACGCTCTACCTTGGCGCCGGCCTTGCGGGCAATGTTGAGCATGGCGGTGTTTTCGCTCAGCGCATGAATGAACATCATCTCCACGCCCTCATTGCGCGAATGCATCACAGCGCGGTCAAACAGGCGTGCGCCATAGCCCCGACCGCGCGCATGGGCCAGCACCGAAACACCAAACTCGGCGCAGCTCTGGAGCGCAGGATCGGTTGAAAACGCCAGATGCGCCATGGCAATCAGCTCAAGCTTGCGGTTGTAGATGCCAAAAATCTCGTCGCGCTCAAAATTGAGCCCGTTCACATAGCGCTGGATCTGCTCGTCATTGGCGGCATAGCCAAAGCGCAGGTAACGGTCTTGCGGGTTCAGCGCCAGCAAATGCGCGGTGATTCGCTCGCCATGGCGGGGGCCGATGGAACGGATGGGTACCACGACCGGCTGTACGCACGGCGCTATCGATCCACCCGGAACCTGTTTCTCTGCAGGCGGACGGAAAAATTCCCTGCTTGCATTGAAAGAAGCTTTTAAAAGTGTGCTTGGAGTAACCATGGCTTCAATGTAAGGGTTATCCCTAGATGATTCGCTCTAGCAGCGGAAGTCCCTGAAACATGAAGGCTGTCCTGATTCGGAACAAATTCAGCCTGTACGCAATACACACGGGTGCAAACCGCTATTGAATCAATAGCAATATAGACATTTTTCGCGGCAAAAATGTTGCAGTGCAACAACGTCGCCTGACTCGCCTTGTAAACCTTGAAGCCAGAACCGGCTTTGTTGCGTCAATAGCCGCCCCTCAAGCCTCACACAGGAAGGGCCGTGGTCGCTTTCACCCGGTCCAGCACAAAACTGGTTTTGCAATCCTGCACGCTGGGGTGCTTTAGCAGCGTGTCCATGATGAAGCGGCTGTAGTGCGCCATGTCCTCCACCACCACCCGTAGCAGGTAATCCATCTCACCCGTCAAAGCCGCGCACTCGACAACCTCAGGCCAGGTCTGTACGCTGGCGCGAAACAGGTCCATCGGATTGCGCTTGTGGCTTTCGGTATGCTTTTCCAGCCGCACATTGAGGTAAGCCGTCAACCCCAGCCCGACCGTTTCAGGTTGGACCAAGGCGACATAGCGGTCAATCACGCGACTTTCCTCCAGTCTTTTCACGCGCCGCAGCACGGCGCTGGGCGACAGGCCGACCTGCTCGGCCAACTGGTCATAGGTAGCGCGGCCATCTGCCTGCAGACTGCGCAAAATCTGCCGGTCGAGCTTGTCAAGTGTTTGCATGGACTGAATTTTGCAGGTTTCCTGCGTCTGCAACCCTTTCAATGCCCTAATTTGCAATAAAAAACACTGCTTACACCGCTACAGTGGGCTGACTACACATGGAGACACGCATGAACTCACCCTTGTCTTTTGAAACCGAAGTGCGCAGCGCCGCGCCGCCCCAATCCAGCACAACCCCTTTGGGGGGCAGCGCAGTACGCGAAGCGACAAGCGTGGGGGCAACGAACGAAGCGCCGGGCCGCCCCAAGCGAAGTTCAGCCCCCTCGGGGGGCAGCGCAGTACGCGAAGCGACAAGCGTGGGGGCTTCAGTCCCGGCTTGGGACAACCCCATGGGAACCGACGGCTTTGAATTCATTGAATACGCCGCGCCCGACCCCAAGGCGATGGGCGCGGTGTTTGAGCGCATGGGCTTCAAGCCGATTGCCAGGCACCGTCACAAGAATGTGCGGCTCTACCGCCAGGGCGGCATCAACTTCATTGTGAATGCCGAGCCGGATTCATTCGCCCAGCGCTTTGCGCGCCAGCATGGCCCGAGCGTGTGCGCGATTGCCTTCCGGGTGAAAGACGCCAAAGTTGCCTATGAGCGGGCGATTTCTCTCGGTGCCTGGGGCTATGCCCACACGGCAGCGCCGGGCGAGTTGAACATTCCGGCGATCAAGGGCATCGGCGACTCAATTATTTATTTCATCGACAAGTGGCGCGGCAAGAACGACGCCCAGCCCGGCGATATCGGCAACATCGGTTTTTATGACGTGGACTTCGAGCCCCTGCCCGGTATCCACAGTGACGCGCTCAACCCGCAAGGCAACGGCCTGACCTATATCGACCACCTGACGCACAACGTGCATCGGGGCCGCATGGACGAGTGGGCAGGCTTTTACGAGCGCCTTTTCAACTTCCGCGAAATTCGCTATTTCGACATCGAAGGCCAGGTGACCGGCGTGAAAAGCAAGGCCATGACCAGCCCCTGCGGCAAGATCCGCATTCCGATCAACGAGGAAGGCAACGAGAAAGCCGGCCAGATCCAGGAGTACCTGGACCGCTACCGGGGCGAGGGCATCCAGCACATCGCGATGGGCAGCAACGATTTGCTGGCGACGGTCGATGCGCTGCGCGCCAACGGCGTCAAACTGCTCGACACCATCGACACCTATTACGAGTTGATCGACAAGCGCATCCCCGGTCATGGCGAAAACGTCGCCGAACTGAAGCAGCGCAAGGTGCTGGTGGATGGCAAAAAAGACGCTCTGCTGCTGCAGATCTTCAGTGAAAACCAGCTCGGGCCGATTTTCTTTGAATTTATCCAGCGCAAGGGCGACGACGGCTTTGGCGAGGGCAATTTCAAGGCGCTGTTTGAAAGCATTGAACTGGACCAGATGCGCCGCGGCGTGCTGGAGCGTTGAATGGCCGCCAAACCCGCCGTCTATGGCCAGTCGGACCGGCCGCCGCGCGGCGATTACAGCCGTGCCAACGCCGATTACACCTGCGCGCAAAACTACAGCGCCTACACCGCCGAAGACCACGACACCTACCGCCGCCTGTATGCGCGGCAATCGGCGTTGCTGCCGGGCCTGGCCTGTAGCGCATTCAGGCAGGCGTTGCCCCGGCTGGGCGCCAGCAATGCCATTGCGCGCTTTGAAGACATCAATGAACGGCTCTTCAAGGCGAGCGGCTGGCAACTGGTGGGTGTGCCGGGCCTGATTCCGGAGGTGCCGTTTTTCACGCTGCTGGCCAACGCCAAGTTTCCGGTCACGGACTGGATTCGCACACCGTCCGAGTTTGACTACATCGTCGAGCCCGATATTTTTCATGACCTGTTTGGCCATGTGCCGCTGCTGTTTGACCCGCGCTATGCGGACCACATCCAGGCTTATGGCCAGGGGGCGCTGAAAGCGCATGCGCTGGAGCATGGACCTGAGCCTATTACCGGCGCGGTCGAGATGCTCTCTCGCCTGTACTGGTACACGATTGAATTTGGGCTGCTGCGTGACCACCAGGAAGGCGGCCAGATCAGGGCTTACGGCGCGGGTCTGTTGAGCAGCCCGGGCGAACTGGCTTACTGCGTGCACTCCAGTGCACCCCAGCGAATCGCGCTGCATGACACGGCCGATTTGCTGCGCTGCATGGCATCACGCTACAAAATCGACAGCTACCAGCAGCAGTATTTTGTGATTGACAGTTTTGACTCGCTGCTGGCGCTGACCCAGTCTGACTTTACGCCGCTTTACCAGATGCTGCAGCAAACGCAGGCCAGCGCCAGTGCTTCCGGCATGGCCGCCTGAACCGGTCAACAACTTAGCCTGTCTGGGCAATCCAGCCTTTCAATGCCTGGCAGATCGTGTCAGCAAACCCGATAACCAGCGCCACTTGTGCGGCGGCGTTTCGCTGGCAAACAGCGTGACCACCTCGCGCGTCATGCTGCGCTCGTCGTTGTCAAACGCCCTGAACTGCTCCAACCGGCTCCTGTCCATCAGAAGCGGCGATGATTCGATGTCATTTTGGCCGTCTTCCGGCGTAACCAATGCGTCAACAGCTATTATTTTGGCAGCACTTTCACGCCCGGGCTGTCTGGCATAGCGCGCCAGCGCCTCTGACAATTCATCAAGACGCAACGGCTTGGGTAAAAAGCCCACCAGCCCGGCTTCACGACAGCGCTCGCGGTCTTCTTCCAGCACCGAAGCGGTCAGCGCGACCTTGAGATTGAACGTGTTGTCGTCAGCCACCAGAATGAACTGGTTTCGCGTCGCGGCCGGCGCGGCTATTGCTACAGTTTCTATAGCTTCCGAAGGAGACGTGACGCGCGCTATGGCCTCGAACAGTTGCGACTGGCGATACGGTTTGAGCAGTCGGGCGTCAAACACCCGGGCTTGCTCGCCGCTGGGCATGGTTCCCGAAGTCAGCAGCACGATGGGGGTATCGGGCATTCGCTCGCGCAGCGTCTGGGCAAAAATCTGGCCGTCCATCCCGGCATGTGCAAATCGCTTACCACCACATCGACCGGATGGTCCTGCAGCCATGCCTTGGCCCGCACCAGCTTGTACAGTTGCGCGCTGACGGCCTCACGCAGCTCCTGTGGCGAAAAAGGCTTGGGTCAGGTAGTCATCAGCGCCCGTGGGCATGTCCTGGCGCATATAACTGCGGTCCTGCAGAATCGTGCGGGCACTGCATTGACTCAACGGCAATTCGATTGCCACAAGGCAATTGCGCATTTTGCTGACTGTTGCATATTTTTAGTGGCCGGTCCGCTGCGATCAAGGCAGCTTGGCATCCAGCAAAGCCAGCGTGGCCTCCATGACCTGTGGCACAAACGCCAGTTGCACATGGGCAACCCCTGGAACCAGCCGGTTATCAGCGCCAGGCAGGGTCGCCGTGGAAGCAGGAAACACAATGTTGTCGCAATTGGAATACCAGCAGGTAAAGAGTGCGTGACGATCAGCCGGCATGCCATGGTCAAGTTGCGTGTGCCAGTCGGACAGCAAATGCATCTGGCACCCATTGTGGCCGTGGTCAAAGCGTGCCAGCCAAGTGCCCCGGTGCGGCGTTCCGATCGTCACCACATGGTGGACTCGCGCCTCGGCTTTCATGCGCTTGAGCCAGGCCCTGGCCGCCAGCCCACCCATGCTGTGGCAGACCAGCAGCGGCGGCAGTCCGGTGGCAAGGGTAACGCGCCGAACCGCGTTTTCGATCTGTGGGACATACTCGTCAATCGAGCCAAACAGCGGCTCCAGATCAAGCGCCACGAAAGCATGCCCACTTCCCCGCAGGCGCTTGAGCCAGGGCGTCCAGAAACCCCGGTTACAGAAAAATCCATGAATGAACACCACACCCCTGCGTCCCTGAACCAATTTTGGCGGCTCAAGCTGATCCGGGATAGCCTGTGAGCGGAAGGGCTGGCGCCAGCAGAAGACCTGCGGAGCTGTCACGGTTTCACCCAGCCAGGCAGCCAACAGCTGCCTCCCGCCGGGCTGAGGCACCGGATCGCTCTTGTTCACCTGCCAGCCAAGGATGAATTCGACGGCAAGGAATGCCGTGTAGCCCAGCACGATCATCAGGAAACCGGTAACGGCCAGCACCGGCGCACTGCGGCCAAAGTAGAGCAGCCAGCCACCCGCCGCAGCAAGCAGCGACAGGGTGATGAGTCGTTGTAGCGATGCCAGCATGGAAGAAAGAAGAACCACCCTGCCGCCGTTCAGGCCAGCGCGACATCCCGGCCCGTATGCCTTTGGGCCAAGCTCTGCGCCAGGCGATTTACCGCACCAGAAACCGACCCTTGCGGATTGGCGCCGATGCTGGCCGGGAAAAGCGACCCGTCATGGATATAGAGGTTCTCCAGTTGCCAATGGCACGCCATCAGGACGCGTCACGCCCAGGCGCTCGATACCGGCAAGGCTGCAACCGTCCATCACATGCGCGCTCACCCTCCTGGCCAGGCGCGTCTTCATCGGGCAGCAGTTCCGGCAGCATGGGGTTGTTCGCAAAAGACATGAGCCGGTCATTCTAACGCTGGCCAAAGCCGGGCACGGGGGAGGCAAACAGTCGCAGATGCAGCGGCGGCGCCTCAATCTGGTAACCCATGGGGCTGGCAATCGCCTTCATTTGCAGAAAATGGTTGGTGTCAATAGACTACAAAAGCTTACTTTAAAACAACCCGTTTACCCAAAGGAAAAAGCCCAGTCAATCGAAGGGATTGACTGGGCTGATTCAGGGCTATAAGAGCCTGACGATGACCTACTTTCACACGGGAATCCGCACTATCATCGGCGCTAAGTCGTTTCACTGTCCTGTTCGGGATGGGAAGGAGTGGT
>JAYWDL010000126.1:0-6492 GCA_043779865.1 Polaromonas sp. | reverse complement strand
AAGCCACCAGGTTGCCCCTGGCCTTTAGCTCTTCGATGAATCTGACCGGGCCGCGCTTGCCGTCTTCCTCAGGCGTAACGCCGGGACGGCCATTCTTGTGCATGGCCAGTGCGTGCAGCGGAATGTCGGGGCGGCTCCAGGCATCGGGCGCAGGCGACAGGTCATCGGTGTTGATTTCGCCGGCGACCTTGAATACGGTCAACTGGATGGATTCGGGCACTTTGGGGCGGCTGGTGAACCACTCGGCATCGGCCCAGCTTTGCAAAACGGACTTGGCGTATTTGTTGCCCTTTTCGGCTTTTTCCTGGACGTCATGGAACTGGTCAAACATCAGCAGAGTATTTTTCAGGCCGCTGGCCGCTTGCGTGGCAACGCTGTCTTCAGCGTCGTCGAGCAACGCGATCATCGGGCTGATGTTGTAGCCGCCCAGCATGGTGCCCAGCAACTGCGTGGCTTTTTCGCGCGAAATCAGTTCGCATTTTTCGGTGCCGTGCGCCACGGCGGCCAGGTAGCTGGCCTTGACTTTGGCGGCTGCATCCACGCCAGCCGGAACGCGGTGGGTAATCAGTTCCAGCAAGAAAGTTTCTTCGCCCTGCGGAGGATTTTTCAGCAACTCAATCACCTCACCGGTCTGTTTGACTGACAAGGGCAGTGGCGGAATGCCCAATACGGCGCGTTCGGCGACATGGTTGCGGTAGGTTTGCAAAAACTCGGATGACATGGCTACTCCTGTATTCAAAATTATGGGAATCGTGGGAACTAAAACCTGGCGCTTACCTGGCAGCCGTTGCAGGCAGCGCTTCCAGAATGCTGACCGGCGGATTCAGCTTCAAATTTTCGGCCACCGCCAATTGCGCCGGACTCACGCACTCATCGGCCAGACGAATGCCCAGCTTCTGGTTCATCAGCATCGATTTGTTGGCCAGTTGCAGCCATACCGCACCGGCCTTCTGATCTTCCAGGCGAATCGCGCCGGTCGAAGTCGATATCGGAAACATGCGGTAGCTGAAGTTTTTGCCCTGCATGTCGAAGTAGCCGGGATTTTTGGCGTCGGCGGTCAGCGTCACCGATGCACCGAGTTCGCAGGGTAGCTTGCCGACCTGCACACGTTCGGCAATCGCCAGCTCGGCAGGCGTCATGGCAGCTTCGGCGGCTTCAATGCCTGCCGCTACGTTTTTGGCGGCGCTCTTGAGGTTGGTACGGCTGGCGTTGACTGCGGGCTTCTTTTTGGCGGCAGGCTTGGCTGCCTTGGCCTTGAGGCTCGTAGCAGTAGCAGGTTTGGCGGCCTGGACATCTGTCGTGCCTGTTTGCGCGTGAGACAGGCCGGGAGCGACGAGCAGGGCAGCGACAGTCAACGCGGCTGCAAGGGTGGCGGTACGGGTATTTTTCATAAGATTCTCGTAAAGGGTTAGAGCTCAGTGAAGAGCAGCCTGGAAATAGGTTTGGGCATCAAGGGGAAGGGGCCGGCCCGTCTGGTGGGCGCGCTCAAGCACCTGCCAGAAGTAGCGATAACTCGCGCGATCATGCAATTTACCCTCAAAACTAATTGGAGCCCAATCAGCGCGGACGGCAGCAGCTATTATTTTAGTAGCATCTTCAATTTCGCCTTCACTGGGGGCAAAGGCCTCCAGAATAGGACGGATCTGGTTCGGGTGAATGCTCCACATGCGGGTGTAGCCCAGTTCGCGCGCCGCACGGCGTGCAGCAGTGGCCATGGCAGCAGCGTCATTGAATTCTGTCACCACGCAATGTGAAGGCACCTTGCCGAAGGCGTGGCACGCGGAGGCAACTTCCAGTTTGGCGCGCACCACGAGCGGGTGCGTGAACTGGCCCTGGCTGCTCATGCCATGGACGGGAATCGCACCGCCATGGGCAGAGACGAAATCCATCAGTCCGAAGCTGAGCGACTGCACCCGGGGATGCGCGGCAATTTCAAAGGCGTTGTGGACGGCAAGTGAAGACTCGATCAGCACATGCAGCGGCAACTGTCCAGCCGAAGCGGCCAGCAGCGCCTGCTCGGCCTTGATCACATCCTCAATGGATTCAACTTTGGGGATCATGATGTGCGACAGCTGACGCGACAGCTTTCCGGCGATGAGCGCCATGTCGGATTCAAACGCAGGATGATCGACCGCATGGACACGAACGGCGACACGAGCTTTGTCGGGGGCGAGTGTCGCCAGCGCCACCACCATGGCAGCGTGGTCGGCCTCACCGCCGACCGGCGCACCATCTTCGCAGTCCAGCGTCACGTCAAAAACGCAGACACCAAACTCCTCGATCATCTCGGCCTGCAATTGCAGGCTTTTACGCATCCGCGCCTCAACGCCGCTGTAGTGGTCGCAAACCGGCAGAAAAACCTTTGCGGCCTGAGCACCAAGGAGGATGTCGCGGGGATGAGTCATGGAAACTGTCATCCCGGGCTCGACCCGGGATCCATGGATTGCGGGTCAAGCCCGCAATGACAAAGCCCAAACGCTGGCATGCAAGTTACAGCAAGTGGGCAACGCCGGCTTGCTCGTCCTGCAGTTCTTTCAGCGTCTTGTTGATTCGTTCCTGGCTGAACTCGTCAATTTCGAGGCCTTCGACCAGTTTGTATTCGCCGTTTTCGGAGGTAACGGGAAAGCCGAACATCGTGTCTTTCGGGATGCCATACTGGCCGTCCGACGGGATGCCCATCGTGACCCACTTGCCATTCGTCCCCAGCGCCCAGTCGCGCATGTGGTCGATGGCGGCATTGGCTGCCGAGGCCGCCGATGACAGGCCGCGTGCTTCAATAATCGCGGCGCCGCGCTTGCCGACAGTCGGCAAAAAGGTATTCGCGTTCCACTCCTGATCATTGATCATGCTGGCGACGCTCTCGCCATTGATAGTGGCAAAGCGGTAGTCGGCGTACATGGTGGGCGAATGGTTTCCCCATACAGTGAGCTTTTCAATGTCAGCCACCGCTTTGCCGGTCTTGGCGGCAATCTGGCTGGCAGCGCGGTTGTGGTCCAGGCGCAGCATGGCGGTGAAGTTTTTGCGTGGCAGGTCGGGCGCGCTTTTCATGGCGATGTAGGCATTGGTGTTGGCAGGGTTGCCGACCACCAGCACTTTGACATTGCGGCTGGCGACGGCGTTGAGCGCCTTGCCCTGGGCGGTGAATATCTGGCCATTGACGGCCAGCAGTTCGGCGCGCTCCATGCCGGGACCACGCGGACGAGAGCCCACCAGTAGCGCGTAATCTGCATCCTTGAATGCCGTCATCGGATCGCTGTGCGCCTGCATACCGACCAGCAGCGGGAAGGCGCAGTCGTCAAGTTCCATCATCACGCCCTTGAGCGCTTTCTGCGGGCCCTCTACCGGAACCTCGAGCAGCTGCAAAATGACAGGCTGGTCTTTGCCAAGCATTTCGCCGGAAGCAATGCGAAACAGCAACGCATAACCAATTTGGCCGGCTGCACCAGTAACAGCAACGCGGACGGGTTTTTTGCTCATGATTGACAACTCCAGGAAGGTTAAAAAAAATCGATTGAAACAGGATGTAAAAGTGAGGTTTCTGGCGCCAATCCGAAGCTTTTGAAGTCTACGGACAGATCCTTCTCACCATCTACTAGACCGACTGTGCGTCAGGTTCAAGCCGGCATTTTACGCGGGAAAATTGCAGTACGTAAATTTGTCTTATGTCTTATATAAGATATGATTAAGCTTTGTGCTACCTGCTGCGCCGCATGCGTGCCGAGCCACCTTCAACCCGATGTATGGCAACCAATTCCTCCTCTTTATTCATTGCTGCATCGCTGGCCTCCAATGAGGCAGAAGCAGGCGCAACGGCTGGCGTAGCTCCAGCCTTCAGTCCGCTTTACCAGCAGATCAAGACCTTGATCCTTCATAGCCTTGAAGCAGGCGAATGGAAGCCTGGAGAACTCATTCCCAGCGAGATGGAACTGGCCGTGCGCTTTCGCGTCAGCCAGGGTACGGTGCGCAAGGCCATTGACGAGCTCGCTGCCGAAAATCTGTTGATCCGCCGTCAGGGCAAAGGTACGTTTGTAGCCACGCATGCCGAGCAGCACATGCAATACCGTTTTCTCAGACTCATGCCAGACAGTGGCGACGTTAGTAGCGAAGGCCCGGCAGAGCGGCAAATTATTGACTGCAAACGCCTGCGTGCACCAGCGGACATTGCTCGCCCGCTGGCCCTGCGCACTGGCGAGGCGGTGCTGCAACTGCGGCGCGTGCTGGCATTCCAGGGTCTGCCAACCATTGTTGAAGACGTCTGGCTGCCAGGCAGCCCGTTCAAGGGCCTGACTGCTGATCGGCTGGCCACTTACCGTGGTCCCATGTATGCGCTGTTTGAAACCGAATTTGGCGTCCGCATGGTGCGTGCCGAAGAAAAAATCCGCGCCGTCGCGGCCGATGCGGCTACTGCAAGGCTGCTGGACGTGTCGCAAGGCGAGCCACTTTTAAGCGTTGAGCGTATTGCCTACACCTACAACGATGTGCCCATGGAGTTGCGTCGGGGCCTGTACCGTACCGATACGCACCACTATAAAAACGAACTTAGTTGAGCGAACAATTTCAGTACTGCAAAGGTTTGTAAATAATTTTGCTGCATTGCAATAGAATCAAAAATGTTTGACTGTTAATCATGTCCTCCCGATTAGTTACCATCCAGTTACATCCTTGAAAGCCCAAAAATGACAGAGATGGCATCCACACAGCGTCCCAAGCGGCCCGAGTTCCGCAACATCAACGCTTTTAAAGACCTGACGACCTACCGCATGCCCCCTGCAGCCTGGGTTTCCATCCTGCATCGGGCAAGTGGCGTCATCATGTTTCTCCTGATGCCTTTCATCATCTGGATGCTGGACACCTCAATTTCTTCAGAAATCTCGTTTGAGAAATTCAAGTTTGCGTTTAATGCTGGCATGTTGGGCCTGCCTGGCGTCCTCTGGAAACTGGTCGCGCTGGCGCTTGTCTGGAGCTACCTGCATCACTTCATTGCCGGTCTTCGCCATCTGTGGATGGATGTCAGTCACGCAGCTGTCAATAAGGAGTTTGGCAGAAATTCGGCCCTTATCACGCTGATCGTGAGCATTGCGCTCACGATCGTGCTGGGCGCCAAGCTGTTTAGCCTTTATTAATCTGCAGGGAAAACACAACATGTCTGTCAATTACGGCTACAAACGCATCGCTGTTGGTGCCCACTACGGTGTTCGCGACTGGCTGGCCCAGCGCGTGACTGCGGTCCTGATGGCCCTTTTTACCGTTCTGGTTCTGGCACGGCTCATATTCAGCAAAGGCCCCATCGGTTACGACCTCTGGGCTGGCATTTTCTCGTCGCAATGGATGAGGGCGCTGACGTTCACTATCATCATTGCCCTGCTGTACCACGTCTGGGTAGGCATGCGCAATGTGTTGATGGACTACATCAAACCCACCTCGCTACGCCTGTCCCTGCAGGTGTTCACTATCGTCTGGCTGGTGGCATGCGCCGGCTGGGGTATTCAGGTCTTGTGGCGCCTTTAAGCTTTTCTTTGGCTGCGTCCGACTATCGAGAGTTTAAAAAAAATCATGACCGCTACTTCTCAACTTCCCAAGCGCAAATTTGATGTCGTCATCGTCGGTGCTGGCGGCTCTGGCATGCGGGCTTCACTCCAACTGGCCAGAGCCGGGCTGAACGTGGCCGTTCTATCCAAAGTCTTCCCGACCCGTTCTCACACCGTGGCCGCGCAAGGCGGCATTGGCGCGTCATTGGGCAATATGTCCGAAGACAACTGGCACTATCATTTCTACGACACTGTCAAGGGCGGCGACTGGCTCGGCGACCAAGACGCGATCGAATACATGTGCCGCGAAGCACCCAAGGTCGTGTACGACCTGGAACACATGGGCATGCCGTTTGACCGCAACCCCGACGGCACGATTTACCAGCGCCCCTTTGGCGGACACACCGCTAACTACGGTGAAAAACCGGTGCAGCGCGCCTGCGCCGCAGCCGATCGCACCGGGCACGCCATGCTGCACACGCTTTATCAGCAAAACGTTAAGGAAAAAACCAGCTTTTTCGTTGAATGGATGGCGCTTGACCTGATTCGCGATGCCGCTGGCGACGTGGTTGGCGTCACCGCACTTGAAATGGAAACCGGCGACGTTCATATATTCGAAGCAAAAACCACGCTGTTGGCCACCGGCGGCGCAGGCCGCATTTTTGCTGCATCAACCAATGCTTTCATCAATACTGGCGACGGTCTGGGCATGGCGGCGCGCGCCGGCATTCCACTGGAAGATATGGAGTTTTGGCAGTTCCACCCAACCGGCGTGGCCGGCGCTGGCGTGCTGTTGACCGAAGGCTGCCGTGGCGAAGGCGCGATCTTGCGTAACAGCAACGGCGAACGCTTCATGGAACGCTACGCGCCGACGCTGAAGGATCTCGCGCCGCGCGACTTCGTTTCCCGCTCGATGGACCAGGAAATCAAGGAAGGCCGCGGCTGTGGTCCGAACAAGGACTAC